>JAWVYE010000057.1:0-7507 GCA_033722905.1 Desulfobulbales bacterium | reverse complement strand
TGAAAATTGTCAGAGCCAGCATCCTCTGCCTGCCGGCAATATCAATGACAACCGCATCTGACCTCTGGGTGTTTGCCACGTAAAAGGTTCCCCCGATGGTTGCCGCTATCAGCAAAACAAAAAACATTACAAATATTATGAGCTTTCCCTGGATGCCTAGACGATAAAACATATATTTATGCCCTTGTATGAAAAAATAACCGGGTGCAGCCTTGTTATCAGGCGCACCCGGCTATGAAAAACACCTTAAAACACTTTATTTTGCTCCGACAAAACGCTGTTTAACCACATCCTGGCCCGCAGGGGACAGGGCCCAGTCAAGAAACGTCTTGGCTTCACCGACCGGCATACCCTTTGTGGCTATGTGCAGGGGCCTGGTAACAGGATAGTCCGGATTCTGGACCGTTGCTTTCTGACCATCAATAGTCAGTGCCTTCACGTCGGTCTTGCCTGTCAGAAAGGCAAAGCTGATCTGGCCGATGGCGCCCTTTTCGCGGCCAACCATAGTAGGTATCTTGGCGTCAGGGGTAATGACTTCAACCCCTGCGTAATCATCCGAGCCCAGAATTGCCTTGCCAAAAACCTTGCGTGTGGCTGAGCCTTTCTTGACGATATAGGCTGAAATGGCCATATCCGGCCCGCCGACCTCTTTCCAGTTGGTAATCTTGCCGGTGAAAATTCCTTTCAGCTGCGCGCTTGTCAGCTCGGAAACCGGGTTGTCTTTATTGACTATCGCTGCTATGGCATCTTTGCCGATCAGGGTGGCGGCAACACCCTGGTCCAGGTACTTCTGGTTCACATCACGGGCCACCCCGCAGAGGTCGCAGGTGCCTTTGGCGGCAGCCTTTTCGCCGCCGCCGCTCTCAGGAGCGGTATCAAGGACAAAGTCAGACTGCTTATAGACCTTGGCGGCATCGGATATGAATTTGCCGACCGTTGACGAACCGACATAGTTAAGTGTTCCAGCATTAGCGGCCAACGGCACAAAGATCACAGCCAGGACAAGAATAGACAACCTTTTCATAATTATTCTCCTTGTTTTTTTATTGATTTGGTTTAATAGCGCCACACATGTTCGCTTCAAGAACAGCAAAGAAATTTCAGACCTGCAAAGAAATTTGAAGACCAGTAATTAAAAGCAAGTTGTATGCCAAAAGCACAAAAGAATAAGAATCATTATTGAAAACATTAAGTTAGAAAGGCCTAACCGGGTTTTGTTCAAGGGGCGACCCTTGGGTTTGTAGCAATTTAAGACTAAAAAATACAAATAATGTCATATTTTTACGGGGGGGGTGACAAAAAGTGTCACATTGTGGGAGTTGTTCTTGTGGGGAAAGGATAGGTTTGCCGTGCAACTGTCAATCGTTGGTCCGCCTCGTTGACCACCACAACGAACAACGATTACCGGGTAACGATTCAACCCGATGAGCGACAGGCAGAAATCTGCCCCCTAAACACTAACGCAAAAATGTACCTGCGGTCATATTGCCAAGGCAGGAAAGACCGGGGCTTTTTACCGGTCTAATATTTCACGCACTTTTGCAGCCAGCTCGTTTCTTGTATAGGGCTTTGCAAGCAGTATGGCTCCCTCATGCAAGACGCCATGGTGGGCGATGACATTTGCTGTATAACCGGAAATAAACAACGTTTTGATATCCGGACGGACAATGCGAAGTTTTTCAGTGAGTTCATGGCCGTTCATCTCCGGCATTACCACATCAGTGATCAGCAGGTCAATGGTGTCCGCATGCTCCTCTGCAATAGATAAGGCACTTACAGGGCTGGTTGTACATAATACATTATATCCCAGGGATTCCAGCATGGTTCTGGTAAGATTCAGTATCGCAGGTTCATCTTCAACCAGAAGAATCCTTTCATTGCCGCCCTCAAATACCTTATCTTCAACCTTGTGAGCGCTTTCCTCGCCTGCTATCGCATGTTGAGGCAGATAAATTTTTATGGTGGTGCCAAGCCCGGGTTCACTGTATACGTTTATGAAGCCGTTATTCTGTTTAACAATGCCGTATACCATGGCAAGACCGAGCCCGGTGCCCTCCCCGGTTTTTTTTGTGCTGTAAAAAGGCTCAAAAATGTTTGCCAGAATTTCCTGCTCCATGCCAATACCGTTATCACTGATGGCAAGCATGACGTAAGTGCCGGGCACAAAGCCAGGATGGTTTTCGCAGTATGCTGCATCCAGGCTTTGAGTGCGTGTTTCAATAATCACTCTGCCATTCTTTGAAATTGCATCACGGGCATTGACGCAAAGGTTTGCCAGGATCTGATCAATCTGGGCAGGATCAATTTTTACCAGGCCGGTATGGGCGCCCGGAATCCAGACCAGGTCAATGTCTTCACCTATCAGGCGGCGCAGCATTTTAAGCATATCCTCGATGATGTCATTCAGGTCCAGGAGTTTTGGTGAGATTGTCTGCTTGCGGGCAAAGGCAAGCAATTGGCGGGTCAACCGTGCTGACTTTTCCGCTGCATTGCGTATCTGAAGCAGGTCCCTGCGCAGCCTGTTGTTGGAATCGATTTTCAACAGGGCTAAATCGGCCTGGCCCAGGATGACGGTGAGCATGTTGTTAAAATCATGGGCAACCCCACCTGCCAACCTGCCGATTGACTCCATTTTCTGGGCATGAAAGAGCTGGGCTTCCAGGTGGCCCTTTTCCTCTTCGGATTTTAGATGATCGTCTAAAGTCTTTTGCAGCTGAACAGCATAGTCCTTCCCCCTTTCATAAAGCTGGGCGTTTTTAATTGTCAGGGCTGCCAGGTTTGCCAGCGTAGAGGCGAGACTTATTTCAAGTTCGGATATTTGCGTCGGCTTACCAACAGAGCCGACGATAAAGGCGCCGATTGATTCTGCATCCACCACAATCGGAATGAAAAGCAAAGTGCAGAGGCCCCTCTGCTCTATAATCCTCTTTTCCGCTGAAGTAGTGTCCACTGAACAGAAATCATGAACCAGTTCATATTTTTTTGAATGTATTGCTCTCTGGATGTGAGGATGGTCGGCAAGGGGTGCAATACGCAGTTCATCGGGACATTCCGGGGGCAGCGGCGGTGTGGTCGCCGACAGGTGCAGATTGTCCTCTGCAAGCAGATAGATGGCAGCTGTGTCGAGCCCTGCCAGCCTGACAACGCCCTCAACAGACACCTGGAGAATGTTCTGCATATCAAGGGTGGCAGCAAGACTTCTGCTCACCTCCAGCAGGGTTGCAAGCCCCTGTGTGCGTTTCAGCAGAGCTTCTTCACTTTGTTTGCGTTCTGTAATATCGGTAATCACCGAGATGAACCCTGACAGCTTACCATCAGAATCGTACTCGTAATCCCAGTCAATCTGAATATCAACAAGCGACCCGTCCTTCCTTCTGTTTTTCGTTATAAAGGGAACAGGAGGTGGCTGATGTTGTACCAGGTCGGCAAGATAGTTTTTTAGATATTTCTTGTCTTCGTCCGATGCGACGAGGTGCCAGATTTTTCTGCCGAGAAGCTCCCCCGCATTATAGCCCAGCATATCATGATGCGCCCGGTTGCTATAGGTTATCGTACCCTGACAGTCACTTTCCTGGACACCGTGAGTCATTGTATCCAGCAAGAGGCGCAAACGCTGTTCGTTTTTCCTGAGAAGCTTAAGTTCTTGTAAATTTTCGTTATTCATTAATTCTTAAAGGCAGGTTTATGGAAGAAACAGGAAATCCTGTTAAACGATATCATGCTGAAGAATAATCTAAAACAGGCAGTAAAGCAAAGTCAGGAGAGGTTTCCGGTTATAAATATTCCTGCGGTGTGCTGGCAGGCAACACTCTGAGCCGGGAGAACAGCCTTTTTAGCAATCCGGATAATGAATAATTTCAAGTGGTTATGTAGAATTCTAACGGAAAGTGTGATACCCTGCCAAATCCACCAGGCATATCCAGGTCGGCCTGTCTTTGATTTCAGAATGCCATGCCAAGGCTGAAGTGCCAGGCCCATGAATCCTCACGCCACCTCTCCTCAGGGTCAGGGTTATACGCCAGGTCAAACCTGACAGGCCCCACGGGCAGCAGGTACTGCAAACCGATGCCGACTCCAAATTTGAATTCGCTGAAAAAATCCGTCATTGTATCGTCGAACAGCTCTGACCGGTCAGTATAAGGCAGCAGTCCTCTTTCCAGAAGAGAGTTGTTAGGCGACACATTTCCTGCATCGACATACAAGGTGGCGGCAAAATTTTTCAAAATCCTTTTGCGCAGTTCAACGGAGAAGACATTATAGGCCAATCCTCCCAGCGGTTCATTATCGCTGTCTTTCGGGCCCAGCTCTGAATGCTCATAGCTGCGGACCGTATTGTCGCCGCCGTTAAAAAAACGCTCGCTTATCGGGATGAAAAACTGATCATTGATGGGAATAATAAGACCCGTGGTGTACCGCAGTCCGATGATGTAGTCTCCGGGCAGCCTGTAAAAATATCGGCCGCCAAAGGTAAGGCGGCCAAACTCAATATCGCTGCCAATAGCCGGTAAAGATATTTCAGAGCCGACAGAGACACGCATGCCTGCAGCAGGAAAAAACAAGGCATCCCGGCTGTCCCAGACAGCCTGGACACCAAGCGTCCCCTGGTTATAATCATCCTCTCTCCGCTGCAAAGGTGTCCCGGTATTGAGATCAAGCAGTTGGGTCATCTTATACCTGTAGCTGGTGGAAAGCGTCAGATTGGCGCTTAATTTTTTATACAAAAGAACGGCAAAACCTGTTTCCTGAGAAGTATAGGAAGGCTCGTCCCTGTTTTCGTAGTAGACGGGGATATTCATGGTTATATCGGTGTGCAGCAACCATGGATCAGTATAACTGACAGTGATGCTTTCACTTTTGGTGGATATCAGGCCTTCTATACGGCTGTTCCTGCCGGTTCCGAAAAGGTTTTTTTCAAATGCGCCGGCCCTGAGACGCAGTCTCTCGTATGAGCCCCAGCCAGGCTCAAGATAATATTCCCTGCTGGGCAGCTCCTCGATGGTTACCTTCAGAACCCGGCCCTCCTCTTCGCCGGATTCTATTAATTCCATGTCTATCTTGGCAAAAAGCCCTGAATCGTAAAGTTTCCTGAAGCTTTCCGTCCGTTTTTTCCTCGAGTAAATATCACCGGGCTTGAATTGCAGCCTGTCCCTGATAAATGACTCTTTTGTACCGGCATTTCCGGAGACGACGATTTCTGAAATTCTGATCTGCCTGCCGCTCTCTATGGCGGCAGACATTGTTGTTTTGCCGGAATCTTTATCCCATACGACTTTTATTTCAATGTTGGCTTCAGCATACCCGATGGCATCATAGGCATCTTCCAGCCGGGTGCGCAGCAACAGTTTCTGCCGGACGTAGTATGGCTTGCCGAGAAAACCGCTTTTTATCTTATCAAATTCAGGCGCAAGGCCTGCTATCAGGTCTCCCTCGAGGTTTACATCCCTGATGATGTATTGCGGCCCTTCTGCAATAACGGTTACGATTGCCACTTCAGAGCGGTCTTCTGCAAAGGTGAGGTTCGGCAGCCCGATTGCTGCATCAACATAACCCTCTCTGCGGTAAAATTCCCGGATTCGGTTCAAACCTTCTTTGACTTGAGACTCGATAAATACCCTGTTGGATTGTTGATCCGTGATTTTTACGTTATTCCAGAAGATACCCAGAAGCTTTTCCGGCGGCAATGCCCGGTTGCCGTTAAACTTAAGTTCACTGACAGTAACCCTCGGGCCTTCCTGTATGTTGAAATCAACCTGGATAATGTTCCCTTTGTCAGCATGGGTATAATCCACAGCAACAAAAGCAAAACCGGCCTGGAGGTATGCATTTCTCATCTGGAATGCGGCATCATCAATATCCGCCTTCCGGTAACCCCTCTGCTCGAATGTCTGGAGTTCGACAGCAGCAGCCTTGAGGAGCTCCTTTTCCGGGATGCTGCTGTTGCCTTTCAGGGAGATTGAATATGGCTTTTCTTTGGCTGTTGGTGCGGCAAATACAACCTTGCCATGCACGCCGGCAAAGTACGGAACAGCAAACATCAGCAACAGTATCAGTACGCTCTTATTCAAAACGGAAAACCACCTTCAAGCCATAATTGAAGGCATCATACCTGTCCTTTTCGGCGGACAGGTAATAAACCCTCTTTTTGTCATTATTCAGTTCAGACAAACGGAAGGTCGACTCTATCGTCTGCTCGCCGCTTCTCGTGACACCTCTGCCGTAATCCAACTCAAAACGGTCCAGGATGGATTCCTCTCCTGGAGCCGAGTCTTCCTCGAGCCATTTGTTGAGAAAATCCCGGCCAAGATAGACCATGAGATTTGTCGAGCTTCTGTCCTGAGCCCCAAGGGCAACATCCTGTTTGGGTGGTTGGCCGGTCAGCAGCAGCAGCAGCAGGTCGTCACTGGGCAGAGCCGGACTTGAGCTCAGGGTTATGACCGGATCATCAATCGGGCCCTGGGTGACAACATTGATATCATAGTCAAGTACTTTTGAACTGGCCAGGATATCAATCTGCGGCCTGTCCGGATCGCCTTCCAGAAAACGGATCAGCCCTGACTGCACCTGCAGCCTGCCGGTCGGCAGCAGGACCCGTGAAGGATCAATGTAGACTGTGCCCACCAGAAACGGCAGTTCACCGGTCCCCTTAAGAACGAGCTCCGGTCTCAGGGTCCCGCGAATAAGATTGTTGCGTATTCTGAACGGTTCGATCGTGGTGATTTTAATGTCAAGGGCGGCATTGTTAAGCGGTTGCTCCTTGAAAGAAAAAAGGAAATCTCCGCCTTTTGCAGCCGGCGCAGATGCAGCACCGATTCTTTCGAGAAAATTAATACTCTTTGTATAATAGCCGCCTGTCAGACTGGTAGAGCCGCTTATGGCAAGACTTTCCATGGGGCCTGAAGCCTGCAGGTGAATATCACCGCGCATCCGCAGGTCATTGCTGCGGTAGAGGAGAACATTTTCCCCATCAGCCTCCAGCCTGACATCGATTTCGCCCGCCCGGCCAAAACTTAACCAGCCCTTGAGTTTGACAGGTGAGCCGCCCACCTCTCCCTGCATGCTTGCTATGGTCAGTGATCGTTTATCGAATTCCCCCTGCAGGTTAATGGCGGACAATGTCGGCAGCTTGAAAACATGACTCAATTCGCCATTCTGCATGAAAAATGAACCCCGGATGTCGGGACTGGATACAGGCCCGGCAATGCTTAGCTTTGCCTGTGTTCTGCCGTCTAAGCGGCGCATCCAGGCAAATTTTTTCCTGAGAAAATTCATATTATTGAGATCAACAACAACATCGGCGGCCACTTCACCCTGCAGTTCTGTTATGCGTCTCTGCAGGAGTTCTTTTACAGAGAAGCCGTGCTGCCATGATCCGCTGGCATGTGCTGTGAAGTCTTTCGAGGCAAGAACGGCTGCATGCAATTCAATGCTGTCATGGGTGGCGGAGAAATCCCAGGTAGCGTTATAGGGAGCATCACTGTACTGTTTCAGAATGTCAGGAGGCTCTATG
>JAWVYE010000056.1:0-7535 GCA_033722905.1 Desulfobulbales bacterium | reverse complement strand
CCTACTGTAAAGGGTACAATCTCACAACCCATTTCCCAGTCTTCGTAGGCAAGGTCCGCCCGGTAAAAAAGATGCAGTCCTTTACGGCGGCAGAGCTTTTTAACCAACCCGTGTTTGTCGGTATGAAATATCAGAATCGTCTTCCCGTCTTCTTCCCAGGTGCCGATCAGGTCCGGATCATCTATCGGGCCTATTTCCCTGCCGTCAATATGGTAGGTATATATCCTGGCGTATTTTGTATGTGGAGCTCTGAGCATAGGTGATTATTTTTTAATAATATGTTTAACATGCATGAAACAAATTGGTGAGATTATACCAAATCGGTGTATTGAATTACCATAGCAGGTAAAGAAAAATTCTGGGACAGGCATATGGAAAATTACAAGCTGGTTTTACCGGGACACCTTAATCATTACGGTTATCTTTTCGGCGGCAACCTCCTGCAGTGGGTTGATGAGGTTGGCTGGATTGCGGCCAGCCTGGATTATCCGGGCTGCAACTTTGTGACCATCGGCATGGATGAGGTTGAATTCAAGAAAAGCGTACGGGAAGGAGCACTGCTCAGGTTTGAAACAAAAAGGTCGAAAGAGGGCAACACCTCTGTCCAGTATGAGGTCACGGTTTATCGTCATGATATGAAAAGCGGTGTTGAAGAGCCGATCTTTACGACCAACACCACTTTTGTCTGTATTGACAGAGAGGGGAACAAGAGCGGGCTCAAGAGCTGACTGCCGGAAAGACAGGCAAGAAGTTCACTGCTGTAATGTCGGACCTGATGTCTGCAGCCTTGGTTGTTCGTGGCCAAGGTCGGGCTCACCGCAATGCTTGAGAATCCAGTCTCTTGTTTTATCCCGAAGGCCAAGGGCTGTTGCCCAAGGGTCCTGTTTGCCGTCAGGTGACAATGGTTCAGGATATAATGGTCTGCCAAATGTCACGGATATTGAGCCGTGGCGGGGAAACCATGAGCCCGCGCGTAATATTGAACGGGTCCCTCTGATGGCAATTGGTATCACAGGAATATTAATACGCGCTGCAGCTTCAAAAGCCCCCATCTTAAAGGGCAACAGGCCGGGCATGCGCATGAATGTCCCTTCGGGGAAGAACAACAGGGACCGGCCCGCTGTCGCCTCTTTTTCCCAGAGTGACTTGACATCCCGTAAACCCTTTTGCTGATCAAAACGTTCAACAAAGAGGGTGCCTATGCGCCTGAGCAGAAGAGAGATTATGATTTTGGACTTTAATTCAGCTTTGGCAATGAAACTGCATGGTCGGTCAGAAACTGCGGTGAGCACGTAAGCGTCCAGGTAACTTGCATGGTTTGAAACAAAGATGCACTGTCTGTTTTTTTCGGGGAGATTGGCAAGGCCGTGCTGAAAGATTTTTGTGCCGCAGAGGCGGGCAAGGGTTTTTACAGCGCTGCGCATCACCGACCATCTGGTTTTTTCCGCCGGGAGCACTAAAACCAAAACTCCAACTACCGGAGCGAGAAAGCCATACACCAGCCAGCACCATGCTGCATAAAGTGCCGCCTGCAGGTGTTTGACTCCGTTGCGCAGCCTGGGCTGCAATCCTTTCAGGGTGAAACGGGCAAGCTGCAGCCATACCGCCTGCTGCTCTTTGCCGATAAGCCCCTGTTCATAGATCTCTCTGCTGGCGTTGCGTCTGATCTTGCCGCTGGAAGTTTTCAGGACGGTGTTGGGAGGTGCCAGAACCACATCATCCGCCGGGGCTCCAACCAGATCGGTAACAATGCTGTTGACTGCAGTTCTTATTTCATTCTGCCCATGCGGGTCTTTTTTTCTGGTTTCCGCCAGCACTATGAGGCGTTCGGTGCCACTGTCTGAAGACTTTGCCCCGAATACCGCAACGTTGCCCTCACGTATGCCATTGATTTTACCGACAGCCTCTTCAATTTCAACGGGATAGATATTACGCCCGGCCCTGATGATAATATCCTTTGAACGTCCCGTGATATATACGCTGCCGCCGGCCATATATGCCTTGTCACCGGAGTCGAGCCATTGGGCATGAAAAAGTTCTTTGGTTTTTTCCGGGTTTTTGAAATAGCCTGTAGTTGTTGAAGGCCCATTAAACTGGAGGCTGCCTTCCATGCGCTCCGGCAGTTCCCGGTCCCCGGCATCAACGATTCTGATCTGATGTCCCGGCAAAGGTTCACCACAACTGACAAATTCCAGGGCTCCGGGCTCGGACTCGCTGACCGGGATAGCCCTTCCCGAAGCCATGAAAGTTTCACGGTTTATTCGGTCTATCGTTACACCTTTCAGGGGTTTGGGGAAGGCAAGACCGACAGATGACTCTGCCAGGCCGTAAACCGGAAGCATTGATTCGGGTTTGAATCCATAGCCTGAAAATCGTTCAATAAAGCGCTTGATCGTCAACGGATTAACTGCTTCGGCACCGTTGCAGGCGATTCTCCATGTACTAAGATCAAGCCCCTCGATGCTTTTGTCGTCTAGGCGCCGGAGGCAGAGTTCGTAGGCAAAATTCGGGGCAGCGGAAAGTGTACCGCCGTATTTGTGAATGGCCCAGAGCCAGCGCTGCGGCCTGGCAATGAAACTGAGGGGCGGCATGATTATCAACTGGCAGGCGTAATGCAGGCTGCCCAGCCATGCCCCGATAAGGCCCATGTCATGATACAGCGGCAGCCAGCTGACAAAAATGTCTTCCGGGGTTACTTTGATTACTTTTCCCATGGCCCTGATGTTAGCCAGGAGATTCGCGTGTGTCAGGACAACCCCCTTGGGCATACCTGTACTGCCGGAAGTATACTGCAGAAAAGCGATATTCTCTTTCGTGAGCAGGGGTTTTCTGAAAGCAGATAAGGCTTCGGTGCCGGTCCGCTGCAGTTCGGCAACAGTTTGCACCTGGCGCAGATTTACAGCATGGCTATGCATGTGCCTGGCAAACTGTTTTGCCTCAGCCATTATTACCATGATCTTTGCCAGGCAGTTGTTTGCTATGGCACTGTGACGGACAAGATGCTCTTCAATCTGTTTGAGTCTGCCGGGAGGGTATACCGGTACCGGGATGCCGCCGGCCATCAGAATGCCGAAAAAAGTAAAGAAGTATTCCTGCCCGGTGGGCAGCATTATAAGCACAGTTTCACCGGGTTCCAATCCGGAATGCTGCAGGCCGGCTGCAATCAGTTCAGCCCCGTGCCACAGATCCTGATAGGTGAGAACCTTGTCCTCATCCTGATCACTGTAAAAGCGGATATGTGGTCGATCAGCATGATTTTTTATGTGCCATTCCAGGACTTCAACCAGGGTTCCTGCCGTGTGGGGTGTTTCTTCAACTTCAGCAAGTTTTATGGCTGCAGTTTCCCGGGCAACAGTTATTTTTTCAGCTCCACTTGCTTTCAGGACAGCCCGCTGCAGGTCACGCACCGTATCCACAGTTGCGAGAATTTGTTCTGGGAGAGAAATATGGAAAGATTTTTCAATGCGGATGAGAAGTTCAACCTGGGTGAGGCTGTCAAAACCAAGATCCCGGTCAAGGGAGCTGTCAAGTGACAGCGGCACAATGTTTTCCCGGCCTGGATGAATTTCAGCGAGCAGAGCCTTGATAATGTTAAGCAGCCTGACCGATGAATCCGCGGCAGGGGCGGAAATAATTTTGTCTTGCCGGTTCAGCAAAATTAGTTTTCCTGAGATTGGTCCCGGAAATTAACCTTGCAGCAGAATGGTGACAGGAAATGTTCCGCCAGGCATCGGAGTAAAATTTGCAAGGTGCAAAGTAAATTGAATATACAGGCCGCACAATAAAAAATTATATCAGAAAATGGATATTTTCCGCTGGAGTTTCTTCCTGCTCTCCGCCGGCGTCTGCAGCCTGCAGTTCAAATTCTGCGATTACCGGGAGATGGTCGCTCGCCAGGCGTGTAATACCCATCCAGCAGCGCTTACGCTTCTTCAGTTTCATCGGGCCCCGGTAGAAAATTTTATCAAGTCCGCCGGTAGGTGAGAAAGAAGGGTACGTAAGGTAAGGATTGTGATAGCCTTTACTGTGATTGGTGGCGCAGCCGAAATTTAATATATCGGTAAATATCGGGGCCAGCAGCGTTCTCCAGTCGTTTAAATCACCCCCGACCAGGCACGGAGTTTTAATGGAGAGGGTTCGGAACTCTTTGGAGTGGATCAGTATTCCGACCTGACGCACTCTCTCCTGTAATGAAAGACCGAGGTGCAGGTTAAACACTTCAACTTCCTGGGAGAAGTCGGCTTCACTGTTTATTGCAATGGTGCAGTGCAGACACCCACGGGCTTTACGTTTGCCTACGGTAAGGTCAATATTCCGTGATTGGGTAATTGGGAACTTACTTAATGTGGCATTGCCGTATTGACCTTTGTGCAGTTTGACATTGAGTCCTGTTGCATAGTGAGGGTAGCCTGCAGCTTCGGCCATCTCTTTTGCCAGGTCCAGGTTTTTCGAACGGGGGACACCGACATCAACTTCCTGCAGCAGCACAATGTCAGCCTGGTGGTGATCTATGATTTTGGCTATTCTTTCAGGGCGGAAAAGACGGTCTACACCGATAGCCCTATGCATATTATAGGAAATAACCCTGATCAGCATGGTTCTTTTCCAGGTCAATATATAATAACGTTTTTAGCTTCCAGGTATCCGTCTACCAATGTGGGGCCGGATACAATTTCAATGTCGTCAAGCAGATCATCAGCAGCAATATTCCTTGCCCGGATGCAGGGTTCGCAGGCATAGAGCTTACCGCCCTCTTCTTTAAAAATCTCCATGAGTTGCAGTAATGGTGGAAAGCCGACTGCCTGAATGTGCCTGGCAAAACCCTTCTTGCCCAAAAATACACCGGTTGACTGGAGGATGATAATAGCTTCGCAGTCCATTGCCAAAGCTGAATTTCCGAGGGCAAAAGGGATAGTGGCCTTGTCAGCTTTTTCATCAGCGCAGGTTACAACAAATATGAGCTTGTCAGCCATGAAAAACTCCTGGTAGTGGTAAGTGAAAAAAATACATAACCATGTACATGATGCTCTGCCATGCACGTCCGATATTTAAATTATACAAGGAGTTATTTGGCGAATAAATATTTAAATTCGCCATACCCCTGTTTTTCAAGATCCTCTGCTGGTATGAACTTCAAGGCCGCAGAGTTTATGCAGTAGCGTAAGCCCGTTGGTGCAGGTCCGTCAGCAAAAACATGCCCGAGATGGGAGTCGCCTTTACTGCTTCGCACCTCTGTCCTGATGGTGAAAAGTTTCCTGTCCTCTTTCTGGACTATGTTTTCCGATACCAGGGGCCTGATAAAACTTGGCCACCCCGTGCCGGATTTATACTTATCCGTTGAACTGAAAAGAGGTTCACCTGAGACTATATCCACGTATATTCCGGGCCTTGCGTTGTCCCAGTATTCATTTTGAAACGCAGGTTCAGTGCCGTCATTCTGGGTTACCTCGTATTGCAGGGGGGTAAGTATTTTCTTCAGTTCACTCCTGGACATTTTATTATCTTTCTCCTTTGGGGCCTCGATGTCTTCCCATGTTTTTTTCAGAAACTGATCGCGGCCGGAACCGGCCCTGTAGAGTTTGTACCGCAGGGGACTTTTTTTATAGTAATCCTGGTGATAATCCTCGGCTTTATAGAAGAGGCCGGCCGGTATTATCGGAGTGACAACGGGTTTGGCAAAGATCTTTTTATTCTCCAGGTTTTTCTTGGATATTTCAGCTGATTTCCTTTGTTGGTCGCTGTGATAAAAAATTGCTGTTGCATACTCCTTACCCCTGTCGGCAAATTGTCCATCTGGATCAGTGGGGTTAATCTGGCGCCAGAAAATATCAAGCAGGTGCTCATAGGTGACCTTGTCGGGATCAAAGACAATTTCAACAGCTTCGATATGACCACCGGCCCCGTAGTTTTCATATGTCGGGTTTTCAGAACTGCCGCCGGTGTACCCTGATGTAACAGATAAAACACCATCAACCTCTTCAAAAGGTTTTTCCATGCACCAGAAGCAGCCGCCGGCAAAGGTGGCCTTTACAGTTTTGCCCCCGGGCGAGGCCGAGGCGAAAGTGTTGTTGACTGCTGCCTGGAAAATTACAATGAAAAAAAATGTTATTCCAATGAGCAGGAAGGAAATGTCATTCATGGTTAGACCTCCAGAATCTTTATTGTTTTATGCAATTAAATAATAAGCACTCCAGGGCGGGTCGAGAAGGGCGGCAATAAATAATAAGCTTAAAAATCATAAGTTTTTTGTAAGTTCTGAACATTTTCTTTATAATCTGCAGCATAGAAATATTTCAGTAAGTGCATTACCCCGGCAGAATATGGTAAGGATGGAGAAATTCAAGCGCCTGGCAGAGCAGGTTTTAATAGATAATAATGAAATCAAGGTAGAAATTAATGAATACTGTAATGAAATCTGCTATATATCTGACCACAACATTTTTAGTTTTTGTAATTATTGCGGCTTGCAGCAGCACGGCTGAAATCGGGGAAGCCCCACCCAAGTCAGTCTGCAGCACTATCATTGATGCCAAATGCATACAATGTCACTACCTGACACGCGTCTGTGAGGCACTTGGTACAAAGAGCGTCGGCGCCTGGAAACGCTCGATAAAATTCATGATCAAGCAGGGGGCCCAATTAACTCAGGACGAACAGAACAAGGTGATTGCCTGTCTAAGTTCTATGCCCAGGGGTTCGGATGTTGTCTGTAAATAGGTCCTGCGGTTACAGAGGGAGCAGGATTGTCGGTCATTCAAGGGTTGCAGTAAACCGGGGGTTGGCACTCAGTAACTAATATTCTAACACAAGCAGGAGGTGCAAATGGGGACAGGAACAATAATGCTGCTGGCAATATTGGCCGTTATAGTATTTGGTGTTTTATTTATCGTCGCCATCTACAACAAGCTGATACAGCTCAGAAATCGTTTCAAGAATGCCTTTGCCCAGATAGATGTGCAGCTTAAACGCCGCTATAATCTGATCCCGAATCTGGTTGAAACTGCGAAGGGATATATGAAACATGAGCGTGAGGCCCTGGAGGCAGTGATCAAGGCCAGGAACCAGGCTACAAGCGCCATGGAAAAGGCCTCGGCAGACCCGGCGAACGGTGAGGCTATTCAGGGGCTGATAGGGGCGGAAAGCACCCTGAGCGGAACCCTGGGACGTTTGTTTGCCCTGGTTGAGGCCTATCCGGATTTAAAGGCCAACCAGAACATGATGCAGCTCAGCGAGGAGCTCACCACTACTGAAAACAAGGTTTCCTTTGCCCGGCAGGCATTCAATGATGCGGTCATGGCATACAATACTGAACGGGAGGTCTTTCCCAACAATATTGTGGCCAATGTTTTTTCTTTTCAGGAGGCACAGCTGTTTGAAGTAACGGTTGCGGCGGAAAAAGAGGCGCCAAAGGTATCCTTCTGATCCGGGTGCAGACAGTTTCATAGCCCATGGATTTTTTTTCCAGTCAAGATACCGCCCGCAGAAAGACCAGCCTGCTGCTTTTTTATTTCGCTCTGGCCGTCTTATTTATCATT
>JAWVYE010000055.1:0-7596 GCA_033722905.1 Desulfobulbales bacterium | reverse complement strand
CGGCAACCGAAAGTTTATAGGGCTGAAAAACTTCATCTTCCAGAGATATATAAGTTTCGTACGTGCCCGGGTCACCCTGACGGCCGCAGCGCCCGTAGAGCTGGCGGTCAATCCTCCTGGCGCTATGCACTTCAGTGGCTATCACCTGCAGGCCCCCGAGTTCTCTCACTTCCGGGCCAAGCTGAATGTCCGTTCCTCTCCCAGCCATATTGGTGGCAACGGTTATCTCCCCAATATTTCCGGCCCGGGCGATAATAAGGGCCTCCTCTTTATCCTGCCGGGCATTCAAAACCCTGTGCTCAAGGCCATTCTCGCACAAAAGCCGGCTGATTTTCTCTGAAACTCCGACCGTCGGGGTGCCGATCAGTACAGGCTTGCCTGTTGCGTTAAGATCCTTTACCCGCTTGACAACCGCGGCCAGTTTTTCTTTTTCAGTATTAAAAAAAATTTCAGGCAGGCCTTGCCGAATCAAAGGTTTATTGGTTGGAATCCTGATGAATTTCAAGCCGTAAACAGACCAGAGTTCCCTGGCAACTTCACGGGCTGTGCCGGTCATACCCGCCAGCATGTGATAGCGCCTGAAAAACCGCTGATAGCTTATCCTGGCAAGTGTTTCTCTCTGGGTGGTAATGGCACAGTTTTCCTTGCACTCGATAAGTTGATGCAGCCCTTTTTCCCAGGATCGATCAGCCATACGCCTGCCGGTATACTCATCTATAATCTCAATCTTGCCATCTTTGATGAGATAGTCTTTGTCTCTTTGAAAGTGATACAGTGCAACAAGTGCCATGCAGACCATTGCTTCTCGCCGGCGTGCGGAAACCCAGAATCCACCTGCCGGCTTGGCCAGTGCAGCCAGAAAATCGCGTCCTGCTTCTGTTAATTCGATATTTTTGGCAGCCTTTTCGGACCTGAAGTGCTCATTGCTGCTGAGCTGCCTTGCAAATGCCAATGCCTGGCCGTAGGTCTGTTCTTCAAAGTTACTGTCCCCCGCTCCGGAAATGATAAGTGGGGTCCTGGCCTCATCAATCAGGACGGAATCGGCTTCATCGACAATGGCGTAGCAGAGCCCCCGCAGGATGAGATCCTTCAAGGTACCGGATGAACCATACAGGCGCTGCAGCGGATAGGCTATGTGGCCGGGCTTTTTCTTGAGGCTCAAGTGATCTTTAAGATAATCAAAGACTATTTCTTTATTTGTGCAGTATACTACATCCTGCAGGTATACCCTGCTCCTCTCTGCAGGGCTCATATCATGGCGGATAAATCCGACACTTAGTCCCATGGCATCATATACAGGTTTCATCCAGGCCGCATCACGCTCGGCGAGATATTCGTTCACAGTGATTATGTGGACCGGTATGCCTGCAAGGGCAGCGGTACAGGCCGGTAAAGTTGCGGTCAACGTCTTACCCTCGCCTGTCTCCATCTCTGCAACCATGCCATTCAGGAGGGCATATCCGCCTATGAGCTGCACGTCATAATGCCTGATATTCAGAGTCCGTTCGGCAAATTCCTGCACCAGAGCAAAGGTTTGTGCTGTGTTTTCATGGGATATCCCTTCCCTGAGGATCTTTTTTCTTAACTCAGCCGTGACACTTTTCAATTGCGCTTTGTCAGATGAGCTCAATTGCGGTCTGAGCTTTTTCACATCCTCGACAATAGTACTTAAGCGCTTAAAGCTCGGGCCGAGACGTGTAAAGAGGTAGCCGGGATAATCGTGCAGAAAGGTTTCAAGTTGACTTTTGAGCCGCGGGCTCCGCTCAGGATAGAAACCGGTATTTTTTTTAGGTAAAGCAGGCTTGCTAGACATTAAAGCGCTTGAGAAAAAGTTGACGGATTCTTCGATACCACTGCATTGCAAGCGGTTTATAGCCGTGATCGAATTTCACATGAACACGGCTGCCAATAAAAAATTTCTCCAAAGACTCTTCTATTTTCAAATCCAACTGGAAATATCTTTCAAATGCTTTGCTGCCGCTCTCGTCCAGGGGATCTACCGCAATACTGCCGCCACCGGCGACTCCAAGGGCGGTACTAGGCAGACGGTCAACCGCCCCTGGAATTTCCCGGGCGATCCTTGCCGGGTAAGTTTCATGCGGCTTCACTGAAAAGCGCAAATCCACCCCCACTGTTTTTCCCCTGATAAGGTCAATATTTGACTGTGGAACCACCACCCGTATACTTGTTGTCTCTTTTCCGAGAACATAACCAAGCAAGTCTCCCTGCTTGAGGAACCTGCCCTGGAGATCGGACGCCAGCGGCATTACAAAGGTTCCCGCCGCGGGGCTGACGATCATCATGTCGCCAAGTCTTTCTTCGGCCCGGGACACTCTTTTGCGGATACTTGCAATCTCTTCCTGATAAATCGATGCCTGGACTTTATCTGTAGCGTATGCTGCATTATAGCGCAGTTGATATTCTTGCAGGCGGGATCGGAGAATCTTTAGCTGCGTGGCCAGAAAGGGATCCCGACATTCTATGAGAACATCGTTTTTCTCAACCTGTGTATTGGGTTGCACCAGGACTTTTTCAACTATTCCTTCAGTTTTGGCGCGGACCTGCGAATCCTCAGGCACCCAGACCACACCTTCGGTCCGGGAATGGTATGGGAAAGGCAGGAGAAAAATGATGAGCCCCAGCCCGGCCACAGCGGAAAAAAGAACCTGAATTGCCCTGCTTCTGCCTTCCTGGTGGTAGGGCGCGCTCAGCAAGGCATGAACAGTTCTGTAAACCGGCAGGCCGATCAACACTATCCCACCCCAAACAGCCAGTATAATCCCGATGGTAAAAAACTTGCCTGCCACGAGCAGTAAAATGGCCCCATAAATAAAAATCCGGTAACAAAAGGAAGCGATACCGTAAAACAGGAGCCAGAAGCGCTCCCCGGAAGCAACGTTGGGAGTTTCAATCTTTCTGTTGCCAAAAACATACCTGTTAATCAGATAGCCGATATAATTCATACAGCGCCCGGCAAGATTTGGGATGTTGAGTATATCGGCAAGAATATAATAGCCGTCATACCTGAGCAATGGATTGCCATTGAACAGTAGCGTTGAAACGCCGCCGATGAGAATAATGTTGTAGGCAACAGCTCGTACAAGGCCAGGCTCAATGGACAGCCAGATGAATACGGCAAATGACGCAAGAAGCATTTCAGCAGCTATGCCTGCGGCACCCACCGTTACCCTCTGCCGTCTCCGGGGGAAAACTGCTGAAGAAGAGGCGTCAACATAGGGTATCGGCACAAACACCAGGAAGATAATTCCCATTTCATGCACTTCCCCCCCCCACCTCTTGACAGCATAGGCATGGCTGAGTTCATGTATGGCTTTGACAAACGGATAAACCAACAGCAAAATGAAGAAGTTGTCTTTGGCAAATACCCTGTCAACCAGGTTGTTTGTCAGTTCAGCCCAGTTTATCCAGGCCTGGACCAATGCTGCAGCTATAATGAAAAGACAGAGCAGAAAGATTGGGAGGGTGAAGACAAACCTGACCCATTTAACCGTTTTCTCCAAAAACAGATCAGGGTCAAGGAGGGGAAGACGGAAATAAAAGGGATTGGAAAATTTTACTTTTCTGTCGCTTTTTTCTGATTTCAGGCTGCGCAATAGAAGCTCACCGGTATCAGCCTCCACATCGCACAGCAGTACGTCAGCCGCATATAAGCGGCTCAGAAGCTGCACCATTTCGACCTGTGTAGGTGCATCATCGGAGTACTCTTCAGAGACTTTCTCCCATAATTCCTGGACATTGCGCTCTCCGTCCATCATGCCGATCACCCTGTACGCTATTGGGGTAAATCGATAGACTTTTCCTGTAAGGTGGTCCTGCAGGACATACCACAACTCACCCCGGTATTGATGGCGATGGATCTCGGCATGGGCCTTTAACCGGGGTTTCAGGTGAGCAACTCTATACCATGAGGGGCTGAATATAGTTTCTTGCATCTTCGGGCTAGAAAATTTTTGACCAGACCCGGAGGCGCACCCAATCAATCATGTCGTGTGTCCAGATCCAGATCAATTTGCGACGGGCAATATAAATCTTGCCGTAACCCTGCATCCCGGGGCGGAGTTTATCAGATTCCGCAAGAATTCCGCCTTCCACGAGGAAAAAAGTCCTGCCTTCCCTGGTTGTGGTGACAGGGGTTATCTTTTCAACTGTGAAAGCAAAGGGATTGCCAGGTATGGCGTTTAAAACAAGTTCCCCCTCCTGTCCCACTGCCACCTGATCTATATCACCCTCGGAGACCTCAAGCATGACCCTGTAAGAATCAAGCGGTGCAATCTGGAACAGGGTCTGACCCCGTTCTATTGGTGCACCTATAGCCTGGCTCCAGTCCCCGGTAATAATTATTCCATCAAAGGGGGCGCGAATACTGGCTCTTTCCAACTGCTCGTCAAGCAACAACAGCTCTGATTCGGCCTGGCTCATCTGCTCGCGTATGATGTTGGCCTCGGCGATTTCATTCTTTGCCAGAGCCTTGTTGGATTCCAGCACCAGCTGTTTCTGCTGGCTTGCCCATTTGAGGCGCTGAAGGAGAAGGTCACGTTTATCAAGACCGGCCAAAATCTGGTTCCGGCTGACTATATCACCGGCCCGGGCGGGCGCCTCATACAGATATCCGTCAAAGGGTGCAATAACGGACCGCTGTACAGTGCCCTCCAGAACACTCTGCGCCGCAACACGGTAGTCGCCGTTTACTACAGAGAGAAAAAGCAGCACGGCCGCTATACAGCAGGAAACGAACTTCAAGGCCGGATACCCCGGGCCGAAAAGTCTGTAAATTTTTTCTGCAAAATGGTTTGCCGCTTTGCTGTAAAGAGGTAGAGCATTCAGCTTTTTTTCATTCAGGATAGGGCCCAGAAGTGCAGATGCTGATTCACAGAGTATCACCGTATTGCTGTCAAAAGGTTTATTTGTTGCCCTTTCAAATGTGAGAGCACCATACCCTTCCCCGTCGGCGTCCAGGAACGGGACCGTCAGGATGGCGCGTGATCCATGCACATCCTGCAAGACTTCATGGCATCGGCATATCATCTCTTTCTGATCTGCAGCCGGTGGATATAATACTGTGGCGCCCTGGTCAATACTTTCATCCATGGCTGCACCGATGGATGTTACCAGCTTCATGTGCCGGGCAAATTTGGCGCTGTGGGAAACAGCGACAACTGTTGTCAGGCTTTTTCTGCTGAAGCCGAGGCTGACGCGGTCACAATCAATACGGGTTGCCAGTTCCGTAACAGCGACTGTAGCTGCAGCTGTATACCTGCTCTCTTCCAGCACGGCCGCCAGAATATCGAAAATCGTCATCAACCGTTTATTCAGCAATTCATATGGTTTGGCAGCATCACGAAGTCTTTTGTCCCGGACCAGGTTTTCAAGCCATATGGTGCCCCACTGAATCTGGTGCATGGCGTTTTGCAGTTCCCGGTCAGATCCTATCTGTAATTGAAAAACAACTGTTCCCTGGTCTTTATTTTCAAGCGGAAAGGGGCAGGCAAGCAAAAAAATCCTGTTTGCATCAGTTTCACTTTTTCCTGTTTCGGTCACAAGGGAAGCAATACATTTCCCCTCCAGCGCAACACGCTGCGCTGTTTCATTAAATCTGCCTGAGGGCTGAAATGTTTCAGGCCAGGATACTATCGGGGAAAGCGGAGAATTTACCTGAGGTACAAGATAAACTGCAGCAGCATGGACACTATGCAACATACTGCATTGGATGACCAGCCAGTTAAAAAAGAATTCCTGCTCCGTCCCGGATGCGTGCAGTTTTTGCCAGAGGGCTTTATTATTCAGTGTTGCACCGGATGTATTCATCTCGCCAAAAAAATTCCTGCTTGTTCAATTTTTTTTGAGGTCACAGCCCCAAAATTAGACAGGACCCCATTGTCATAGGCTCCCAACTTATATTCTACGCCAAAGGACTTTTCCCGAGGCCCCACCCCAATGTAACTTTTTTAGGAAAAATTTCAACAAGTTAGTGCAAAATGTACTTTTTTTGTTTTCAGGACATCAGCGTGAATAAGGCAGCAGTGTCCTGCCGGAATACCAATGCATTAATTTCAGCCGGCCTGTTATGGACAACAGGAGGGCGATTTCATTGTTATCCTTCGCCAATACCCTGCATGACTTTTGCAGCTGGCGGAGGAGGTTTATAGTGTCCCAAAACATTTTACAAAAATTCTGCCTGTTGGTGATTAGGCATTCTTAACATACAGATAGTATTGTACAACAGACACATTTCATTAAAGAATATTCTTCATTTTTTCTCCTCTGTTTTTTCGGGCCTGTTTTTTTAATAATACTTATTTCTAATAATAACAAAATCTTATTAATGAAATTATACAAAAAAAACTGAAGTGGCACACCCTTTGCTGAAGGTAAGAAGCAAACAGATACCGATTCAGACTAATTTTACAAATGGATGAGCCTGCATATGGACCAGAACAAAAAAATAACCGCTGTTATAACCTTTATGCTGTTGAGCCTCTTTTGGGCTGCGCATGTTTGCGCTGAAACTGTCCAGCGCTCAAATTACATTGTAAAAAATCTTACCTGCACATCCTGCCTGGCAACGATTGAGGCAGAATTAAAAGGTATTGCCGGTGCCCTCGGCATGGATGCAGATTTGCGCCAGGGCCGCGTAACCGTCGATCATCTGTCCTCTCTGGATAATGAGCTGATTGCAGCCACCATCACCAGGCTTGGCTACCCTGCCACCATGGACTGGACCGCAACCGTGCCTGAGCAAAGGGCGAAGAAATTTTCCCGGCAAGGCAGTAAACGCTCCGGGTGTTCAAGCGGCTGCTGCAGCGTCCCAGGGGGCGCCGGATCAGGCCCCACTGCATGGAAAGCTGCTCCGGCCACCGGCACAATCAGCCGGACAACCATGCAGGTCAGAAACCTAACCTGCACATCATGCCTGGCAAACATTGCGGCTGAACTGCGCAAGCTCTCCAGTACCTTTGGGATGAACGGATATTTAAGCAGGGGGATTGTCATGGTTGATCATGCCGACGCTTCCGAAAACAACATGATCGCCGATGTTATTTCCGGCCTTGGTTATCCGGCCAGGGTTGTGGCAACAAATGAAATACCGGTGCAGAAAACCTTTCAGGCCAATCCCGGGCCAGGTTCTGACGGGAAAACAGTCCGCACAGGCAGGGGCTGCAACAGCAAGGGGCCCTGCAATGCAACTTCAGCATCCTGGCAGAAATTATACAATCGCTACTTTAGCCAGACAGATAAGAAATAGTTGACAATAAATTTTATACACGGAGGTTTTTCCATGCTTAATACAAGAAAGAAATTATCAATCGCAACAGTTTATCTGCTGTTTTTAACCGCTTTAACTGCACTCGGCTGTTCTAATTCAACAGCGGGCAAAGACGGCCTCCTTACCGGCGGCCTGATCACACCGACTGACGGCAAACTCGAAATCCCCGTGGCCGGTGTCAACGACGGCAAAGCCCATCATTTCCAGGTCAAGACCGAGGACGGCACCATGGTAACCTTTTTTGTATTAAAAAGTGCTGACGGTGTCCTGCGAGCGGCCATTGATGCCTGTGACGTCTGTTACCGCTCCGG
>JAWVYE010000054.1:0-7625 GCA_033722905.1 Desulfobulbales bacterium | reverse complement strand
GTTAATTTGAGGTTTAACTGCCCGGCATCCGTCTGCTGCGGCCACCGGCATGAGCGTTGTCAGGCCGGGGCAAATTGCGTATTGCCTCTAATGGGGAACGTTATGAACCGAAGCCGTGATGTCTGCGCTGACAGACTCGATGGGCACGTCGGTAAAAAGCGTATTCCCTTCCTTGATGACCAGGGCTTTCTGCAGCACCTCATCCATGTGTTCGACCAGGTCTATTTTCAACAGTTTAAGCACCCTCTTCGGCACTTCGATCAGATTGCGTTCGTTTTCCTTGGGGATCAGGACATGTTTTATGTTGCCCCGCCTGGCGGCAAGCAGTTTTTCCGTCAAACCGCCTATGGGCAGTACCCGGCCCCGCAGGGTTATTTCCCCGGTCATGGCAATTTCACGCCGGACAGGGATCTTCAGCATCGCAGACACCATGGAGGTTGCCATGGTAATGCCGGCCGAGGGACCGTCCTTGGGGATTGCCCCTTCCGGCACATGAACATGAATATCAAGCTTTTGGTAAAAATCAGGCATAAGGCCAAGGCGCAGGGCCCGGGAACGCACATAGCTCAATGCGGCCTGGGCTGACTCCTGCATGACATCCCCAAGTTTGCCGGTAATGGTCATTTTGCCTTTGCCCGGCATGAGGGTCGTTTCAATTTGCAGCAGTTCACCGCCAACCTCTGTCCAGGCAAGCCCTGTTGCCAGGCCGACTTCATCTTTTTCTTCTGCCAGGCCAAAACGGTACCTGGGTATGCCGAGATACTTGTGAACTGTCTTGGCAGTTATCCTGTATTTCCTGTCCTCTTCCTTTTTCTTCAACCTTTCCCGGGCCACCTTGCGGCAGACAGAAGCAATATTGCGCTCAAGATTACGCACCCCGGCTTCCCTGGTATAGCGCCTGATAAGTTCCTGTATGCTGCGCTCGTTAAAGGTTATATCATCAGCCTCAAAACCGTTTGCCTCAAGCTGCTTGGGAATTAGAAATCCCTGGGCGATTTTAAGCTTGTCTTCCTCGGTGTAGCCTTCCAGTTTGATAATCTCCATACGATCCTGCAGCGGCGGCGGAATGGAATGCAGGCTGTTGGCAGTGGTCACGAAAAAGATGTCGGAAAGGTCATAATCCAGGTCAAGGTAATGATCATTGAAAGAATGATTCTGTTCCGGATCAAGCACCTCCAGAAGAGCTGAGGCCGGGTCGCCCCTGAAATCCATGCTCATTTTGTCGACCTCATCCAGGCAGAAAAGTGGATTTATAACCTTTGCCTTCTGCATGGACTGCAGGATTTTCCCCGGCAGGGCGCCGATATACGTCCGGCGGTGTCCCCGTATTTCAGCCTCGTCCCTGACTCCGCCCAGTGAAAGCCTGATATATTTGCGGTCCATGGCCCGGGCGATGGACTTGCACAGGGATGTTTTGCCGACACCCGGGGGGCCGACAAGACAGAGGATGGGGCCTTTGATCTTCTTGACCTGGGCCTGGACGGCAAGGTATTCAATGATCCGTTCCTTGGGTTTTTTCAAGCCGTAATGGTCCTCTTCAAGGATGGTCTCCGCTTCATTTATATCAATTTTTGACTCGGTCTTCTCATACCAGGGCAGACTGAGAATGGTGTCAATGTAATTCCTGACCACTGTTGCCTCAGCTGACATGGGCTGCATGAATTTCAGTTTCTTAAATTCCTGCGCAACCTTGGTTGAGACATGCTCGGGCAGCTTTTTATTCTTGATCGCTTCTTCCAGTTCCGCAAGCCCGCTGCCGTCGTCATCGCCGCCGGCGCCCATTTCCTGCTGTATCACCCGCATCTGCTCGTTGAGGTAGTAATCCTTCTGGGTTTTCTCCATCTTCTTTTTAACCCGGGTGCGGATGTTGTGCTCCAGCTTGGCAATCTCTATTTCACGCTGGATGAACTCCAGTGTTCCCTTTAAGCGCTCCAGCACAGAAAAAACTTCCAGGATCTCCTGTTTTTCCTTGGTCTGCAGGGGCAGATGGGATATGGCGACATCAACGAAACGTGAAGGATCAGTTATGGCTCCCAGGGACTTGAGGACCTCTTTGGGAATTTTCTTGTTTGTTTTTATGTAGTCCTCAAAGGCAGCGAGTATCTCCCTCATATAGGCGATCAATTCAGGACCGTTGTCGTCTGTATCAGGTGTTTCTTCAATCACAGCCGCCAAGAAATTCGGCTGAGGATGGAAGGCAATTATACTGCCCCGCCTCTTGCCCTCCACCAGGGCCTTGATGGTGCCATCCGGCAGACGCAGCAACTGCATGACAACAGCAATAGTGCCTACAGTGTGCAGTGCCTCCGGTTGCGGCTCATCATCATTGGCATCCTTCTGGGTCACAAGAAATATCTCGGTTTTCTTGGACATTGCGTTTTCAAGGGCCTTAATGGATTTCTGCCGCCCGACAACCAGGGGGGCCACCATATGGGGCAGGACCACGATGTCACGGAGCGGCATCACGGGATATAATTTACTGTCAATATGTAATTCATTCATAGCTTCTTCTACTTATTTAAGCGGTTTTCTTTTTATCCTCATTTTCATAAAGGACCACCGGATAATCTCCATTTATGATAACCTGCTCACTGATGACACATTCCCGGGCATTCGGATCAGAGGGCAATTCATACATTACATCCAGCATGGCGGTCTCCATCACCGAGCGCAAACCACGGGCGCCTGCCTGCCGCTGCAAAGCCTCAGTAGCAATTGCCCGTAAGGCGCCCTCAGTGAAGCGCAAACGGATATTGTCAAACTCAAAGAGTTTTTCATACTGCTTGGTCAGGGCGTTTTTGGGTTCACGCAGTATGCGGACAAGATCATCCTCGTCAAGTTCCTGCATGGTTGCAATTACCGGCAGCCTTCCCATCAATTCGGGGATCAGGCCGAAATGGAGCAGGTCTTCGGACCGCACCTGCGCAAGGTAGTCGCCCACGGTTTTATTTGCAGTACTGACGACCTTGGCGCCGAACCCCATGGATTTGGTGCCGGTTCTCTTATTGACAACTCTATCAAGGCCGACAAAAGCACCACCGCAGATAAAAAGGATATTGCTCGTATCGATTTTCACCAGTTCCTGCTGGGGGTGCTTGCGTCCACCTTTCGGGGGCACACTGGCAATTGTCCCTTCAATAATCTTGAGCAGGGCCTGTTGCACGCCCTCCCCGGATACATCACGGGTTATTGAAGGACTATCGGTCTTGCGGGCGATTTTATCAATCTCATCAATATAGATGATGCCGCGGCTGGCCTTTTTAACATCGTAGTCGGCGGCCTGCAGCAGACTGACAAGAATATTTTCAACATCTTCACCGACATAGCCCGCTTCCGTTAGGGTTGTGGCGTCGGCCATGGTAAAGGGAACATTGAGGATCCTGGCAAGAGTCTGGGCCATCAGGGTCTTGCCGCTGCCCGTGGGACCGATCAGGACTATATTGCTTTTCTGCAGCTCGACCAGGTTCTCTTCACCCTGGCAGAGGGCCTCTATGCGCTTATAATGATTGTGGACAGCAACAGCGAGTACCCGCTTGGCATATTCCTGGCCGATGACATAATCATCAAGATGACTTTTTATTTCAATCGGCTTTAAGACTTCCGGTCTTTCCTGAAGGGCGCTGTCGTCAGGAACAGTACCCTCCAGTACTATCTCATTGCATAATTCAATGCATTCATCACAGATATATACAGCAGGACCGGCGATCAGCTTAGTAACATCCTCCTGGCTTTTGCCGCAAAAAGAACAATAACATGTGTTGTCACTATCGCTGTGCTTCTTTGTCACGAATCCGCCTCCTCGTCAGGTTGAGATCTTTTCTCAAGAACCTTGTCTATTATACCATATTTTTTCGCTTCTTCAGCACTCATAAAATAATCACGTTCAGTATCCTTTTTTATCTTGCGTATATGCTGGCCCGTATGTAAGGCAAGTATCTTATTCAAATCATTGCGCATACGCAGGATTTCCTGGGCATGTATATCGATATCCGTGGCCTGGCCGTGGAAGCCGCCCATGGGTTGATGGATGAGAATCCTGGAGTTGGGCAGCGCGTAGCGTTTTCCTGCCGTGCCCGCGGCGAGCAGCACGGCGCCCATACTGGCGGCCTGCCCCATGCAGAGCGTAACTATATCACAGCGCACATAGCGCATTGTATCATAAATCGCCAGTCCCGCTGTCACGACACCGCCGGGTGAATTTACATAAAAGGTGATATCCTTATCCGGATCATCGGCCTCCAAAAAAAGCATCTGGGCGATTATCAGACTTGCGATATCGTCAGAAACCGGGGTACCCAGAAAAATTATACGTTCCTTTAAGAGGCGCGAATAGATATCATAGGCCCTTTCACCGCGCGGGCTCTGCTCTACTACCATGGGAATAAGGTTCATGCCTATTCTCCTGATGTTACGTTGTTGTCGGTAAGTTGTTCAGGCGCATCTGCTTCTGCTTGAGGAGTTTCACTCTCCCCGGCTTCAGCAGCGGCAGCCATCGGGATATATTTTGCTTCCTGGCGCAGAAATTTCAATATTTTCTCATTGAGAAGTTCACTGATTAACGGCAGCAGGTCATCACGGTTCTTAAAATATCCCTTAACCTCCGGAACTGTCATATTGTATTGCTGTGCAATCCGGGCAAAACCGTTATCAATGTCCTCATCAAGGACTTTTATATCTTCCAGTTCCGCAATTTTTTTCAGAATAAAATCGCCGCGCACCCTGTTAACCGCTGTTTCCCGGTAACGCTCCTCAGCTTCTGCCCGGTTTACGCCGGCCTGTTCAAAAGATAAGCCGCCGCGCTGGAGCGTTTCTTCTGTTTGTTTAATGTATTCATTAATTTCATGCTGCACAAGACGTGAAGGCACTTCAAACTGATTTGCCGCGGTCAGTTTCTGCATTATCCTGTCAGATATGGTGCCCTCCTGAGACTGTTCTTTCTCTGCCTGGATCTTAGTGCTGATATGTTGGCGCAGTGTTTCCAGTGAGTCAAATTCATCCCCGACATCCTTGGCAAACTCGTCGTCAAGCTCGGGCAGGACCCGTTCCTTGATATCATGCACTTTGATTTTGAATTCTACTTTCTTGGCCGCCAGAACAGGATTAGGCGAATCTGCCGGGAAATCAACCTCCCTGGATGACTCATCCCCTTTATTCATGCCGATGAGATTATTCTCAAACTCCCGGCCGTGCCGGCCTGAGCCGACATCCACGTTAACATTTTCTCCGTGCACCTGTTTCATCTGGACACCTTCATGGAAGCCGTCAAAATCGACAATGACAATATCATTTTCCCGGACCGGACGATCTTCGACACTGCGCAGCGGTGCCATTTCCTTGCGCAGCCTTTCAATCTGAGCCTCAATCTCGGCATCGCTCACCGAAATCTCCTCCTTCTCAACCTCAATTCCTTTATAATCCAGCAAATCAAATAATGGGCGGGTGTCAACCTCCGCCTCATACGAGAAGCTTCCATCCTCTTCAAACACCGGGGTTTTGATCTCAGGATGGGCGACCACATCCAGCTTTTCCTTTTCAACTGCGTCAAAATATGTTGCCTGCACCAGTTTCTCGGCAACTTCGGCCCGCACCTGCTGGCCATAGGTTTTTTCCAGGATATGACGCGGCACCTTGCCCCGCCTGAAGCCCTTTATTCTGGCATCGTTTTTGATTTTACGGAAACCGGCATCCAGTTCCTTTGTCACTTCCTCTTTGGGAAGCACAATTTTCATTTTTTTGGTCAGACCTCCAACCTCGTTCACAGTAACCTGCATTAAGTACCTTCCTTTTCCTTCGTGAAATTAATTATCATATTGTAAGACATTCTCTGATCTGAATAGACGGAATGTCCCGGCTGTAAAAACTTTCCTGGTGCGAGAGGGGGGAGTTGAACCCCCATGCACGCTAGTGCGCTGGATCCTAAGTCCAGTGCGTCTACCAGTTCCGCCACTCTCGCATTAACCCTACATAAATAACCAATATACTGTTCCCAGTCAAGTTTGTGACGGTGTAAAAAATTGCGCTGATTTCTCTTGCAGGCAAAAGCCGCAATGAATCGCCAGGCATCAAAAAATCGGGCATATGATCCACAGGGCAACGGCTGCAGCCCGCCTTAGTTTTCCCGGTAGGCGACCGGTTGCCTTGAACGCTTTAATTTACTGCGGCGCTGTTTTGCTTCCTTTCTTTTTTTCAATGACGCTGTTGTCGGTTTCGTTCTATGGCGGACCTTGGTCTGCTGCGCTGCCTGAATTATCAGCTTGCAGAGGCGATCCAGGGAGTCTTTACGGTTCAGGTCCTGAGACCTGAAGCGGTTGGCGGTAATTATGAGAATGCCCCTTGCATTGATCCGGTTTCTGGCGGATTGCAGTAATCTGAGCCGCACATGTTCAGGCAGTGAGGCTGAACGTTTTACATCAAAAGATAACTGCACTGCCGTGGCGGCCTTGTTGACATGCTGGCCTCCCGGCCCGGGAGAGCGGATGAACTTGAAGCGAATTTCACTTTCATCAAGTTCTATTGCATCTGTAAGGCGTATCATCACACAGTAAAGACCGGCTGTTGTGGGGGGTTTCTATCAGGCCAGGCCATATTTCTCCTTGAGCTTCTGCTGCACGTGTTCCGGAACCAGGCCGGTGACATCTCCCCCATGCTGGGCCGCATCTTTGATGATACTGGAACTTATGAATATCCAGCGGAAGCCCGTCATTAGAAACACAGTTTCAACATGGCGTTCGAGTCTCCTGTTCATCAGGGCCAGCTGAAATTCATACTCAAAATCAGAAACAGCCCGTAAACCCCTGACAATTGATTTGGCGCCTTTATTATAGGCATATTCCACCAGAAGCCCTGATACCGCCTCTACTTCAATATTTTTATCGGTCCCCTCAAAACAATCCCGGATCATCTGCAAACGCTCTTCCAAGGTGAAAAGGGGGGTTTTACTTGGATGTCTGGCCACGGCAACCACTACCCGGTCAAATAGCTCCAGGGCCCGGTTGATAATATCCAGGTGCCCCATGGTAATGGGATCAAAAGTTCCCGGATAAACAACGAGTCTCACATTATTATCTGCCATGGTAGATTCTCCAATCAATCTGTGTTTGAGCAATTATCTTCAGCGGTAGAACCAGAAACCTGTTTCACCATAATGCCTTTGGTCCGCAAGGCTTAATTCCGCAACCTGGTGCGGGAGTTCGGCGGCAGCATCATCTTCGACCACGATGAGTGCACCAGGGGCAGGAAGGTCGGATTCCGCCAACTTCTGCAGCATGCCTGCGGACAATCCCTGCCGATATGGTGGATCAACGAAAATGATGGAAAAAGTTAAACCGGGTAATTTTTTTGCTAAAAAATCAAGGCTTTTCGATATGTCCCTTTTTAATACCAGCGCCTTTTCGGCAAAGCCGCATATTGCAATATTTTTTTTAATTATTTTCAGAGCCTGCGGGTTATTATCAACAAAAACAGCCCGGTCAGCAGACCGGCTCAACGCCTCAAGTCCGAGAGCACCGGTGCCGGCATAGAGATCCAGGACAGTTGCCTTTGCAACCTCGGTGCCGATAATATTGAAAAGGGCTTCACGGGCCCTGTCAGCAGTCGGACGGATGAGCTGGTGCGGATGTTTTGCC
>JAWVYE010000053.1:0-7650 GCA_033722905.1 Desulfobulbales bacterium | reverse complement strand
CGTGACCGGCGTGGTAACATTGCCGGAAGGAGTTGAGATGGTAATGCCGGGCGACAATGTAACGATCGAAGGCACCCTGATCACGCCGATCGCCATGGAGAAAGAGCTTCGCTTTGCAATCCGTGAAGGCGGGCGTACCGTTGGCGCAGGCGTTATCAGCGAAATTATCGAATAGGAAAATAAAAATCATGGTTACAGCCGATAAAATTCGTATAAAGCTGAAGGGATATGATCATAAACTGCTGGATCAGTCCACCAGGGAAATTGTTGAGACGGCAAAGCGTACCGGAGCTACTGTGGCCGGTCCCATCCCCATGCCGACGAAGATCAACAAGTTTTGTGTTTTGCGTTCACCCCATGTGGACAAAAAATCCAGGGAGCAGTTTGAAATGCGCACCCATCGACGGTTACTTGATATCCTGGAGCCGACCCAGCAGACAATAGACTCTCTGATGAAACTGGAACTGTCAGCTGGTGTAGATGTGGAAATCAAACTGCCATAATCCAGGGTGTAACTCCAGGGGATTTGTTTGCTGAAGATCCCCGGTTGCTAACCAGTAAATTTTACGGAAGTGAGTGTACAGTACAATGCCGAAAACAATGGGATTGCTGGGTAAGAAAATTGGAATGACCAGAGTCTACTCTGAACAGGGACAGGCCATACCTGTGACTGTAATAGAGGCAGGCCCATGCGTGGTACTTCAGAAAAAGACCGAGACAAAAGAAGGCTACAATGCCATCCAGGTCGGTTATGGACCCAAAAAGGAAACTCGATTGAATAAACCTCTGGCAGGCCATTGTAAAGCAGCCGCCAAAGGTGGATTTTATCATATCAGGGAGTTCAGGGTTGGCGACCCTGAAGCCTATGAGATTGGTCAGGAAATTCAGCTTGCCGAGCTGGTAAAGATTGGTGATGAGGTCCACGTAAGCGGCATAAGCAAAGGCCGCGGTTTTCAGGGAGTCATTAAAAGGCATGGTTTTAAAGGCGGCAGGAAAACCCATGGTTCGATGTTCCACAGGCGTCCAGGTTCCATAGGGTGCTCCGCCTGGCCGAGCCGTGTTGTCAAGGGCAAGAAGTTGCCGGGCCGGATGGGTAATGACCTGATAACCACAAAGAACCTGACCGTTGTCGATGTCCGTGCAGATGAGAATATAATGCTGGTTAAAGGGTCTGTGCCGGGTGCCAAAGAAGGACTTTTGCAGATTTACACTAAATAAAGGGTCAGCCGCATAAAGGCGGCTGTTTGAGGAGAACTCAAAATGGCAGTGACTGAGGTATATAATACCGACAATAAAAAAGTTGGAGAGGTGGAGTTGAACGATGATCTCTTCGGACTTGAGGTCAAGAAACATATATTGCACGATGTAGTAAAGATGCAATTGGCCAGGCGTCGGGCCGGTACGGCAAGCACTAAGACCAGAACGGAAGTACGCGGTGGCGGAGCCAAGCCTTATCGCCAAAAGGGAACAGGCCGGGCCCGGGCGGGTACAAACCGCTCTCCGCTCTGGCGCGGCGGCGGGGTGATTTTTGGTCCCAAACCGAGAGATTACAGTTACAACCTGCCCAAGAAAGTGCGCAAACTTGGAGTACGCATGGCGCTGAGTACGAGGTTTTCCGAAAACAACATGCTTGTCCTCGATGATTTCAGCCTTGAGGATATTAAGACGAAGAAGTTTGTTGAGGTGATGAAAAAGCTCAATATTGAAAACGGGTTGATTGTTATACCCGCGAAAAATGAAAATCTGGAGAAATCTTCCCGTAACGTAAAGGGCATTAAAATAATTCAGGCTGATGGCCTTAATGTATATGACATACTGCTGCATCGCCGTCTTGTTCTTTTGCAGCCGTGTCTGGGGCAGCTCGAGAAGAGGTTGTTGTCATGAATAGATACAATGTAATAAAGGGGCCTTGTCTCACTGAAAAGGGTGATAGTTTGCGCGAAAGTTCCGGCAAGGCAGTCATTAAGGTGGACAGGAAAGCCAACAAGCTTGAGATCAAGGAAGCGGTTGAAAAGATTTTCAATGTCAAGGTTGCCACCGTCAGAACTTCAAAAATGCGGGGCAAGGTGAAAAGGGTTGGCAGGAACATGGGCCGCACTCCTGATTGGAAAAAGGCATATATCACTTTAAAGGAAGGCAGCATAAATTTTCTTGAAGAGTTGTAAAGCGTTTACGCCAAAGAGTGAGAATTACAGTAGTGAAAATTATCGGGGTTACAAATGGCTATTAAAACATACAAACCAACATCACCTGGGAAACGGAACCATATTTCCATTATCAATCCAGAACTTTCCAAAGGGAAGCCGGAAAAAAGACTGGTGAGGAAATTAACTAAATCCGGGGGCAGAAACAATAATGGTCGCGTGACCTCCCGCCATATAGGCGGAGGCCATAAAAGAAAATATCGGGTAATTGACTTCAAGCGCAACAAGGTTGATATTGCTGCCAAGGTCGCTGCCATTGAATACGATCCTAACCGTTCGGCAAATATTGCCCTGCTGTATTATTCCGACGGGGAAAAGAGATATATTCTCTCTCCCGCCGGCATTAAAGTGGGTGATATTGTTGAGGCAGGTGAAAATGTGGATATCAAGGCTGGGAATTGTCTGGCAATGGGCAATATTCCACTGGGTACCATTATCCATAATGTGGAAATGAAAATTGGCAAAGGGGCCCAGCTCGTTAGAAGTGCTGGAGCCTCTGCCCAGCTGATGGCCAAAGAAGGCGACTATGTTTTGGTGAAACTTCCTTCCGGAGAAGTACGGCGCTTTCATAAAAAGTGCCGGGCCTGTATCGGCCAGATCGGTAATGCCGAGCATGAAAGCCAGAAGCTGGGCAAAGCGGGCCGTTCCCGCTGGAAAGGCAGACGTCCCCATGTACGCGGGGTAGCCATGAATCCGGTGGATCATCCAATGGGTGGCGGCGAAGGCAAGAGCTCAGGAGGAAGGCATCCCTGTACACCATGGGGATTCCCGACCAAGGGCTATAAGACGCGAGGGAGAAAACCCTCGGACAAGGATATAGTGAAAAAAAGGTCATAAAGTCTTAGGGGGTATTTACAGTGGCTCGTTCGGTTAAAAAAGGTCCTTTTATTGATGACCATCTCATGAAAAAAGTACAGCATGCCAGGGAAAGTAAATCGCGAAAAGTGATAAAAACCTGGTCACGGCGGTCAGATATAATTCCTGACATGGTTGGTTTGACCTTTGCGGTGCATAATGGCAAAAAGTTCATCCCGGTCTTTGTTACCGAAAACATGGTTGGCCATAAGCTGGGAGAGTTTTCACCAACCAGGACTTTTTACAGCCATGCCGGAGACAGAAAAGGCAAGAAGTAATTACAGAAATGATCCGGCCCGGAGTTGCTGGGCTGGAAATTTCATTAAGTTAAACAGGATTTTTAGAAACAAAAGGGAGTTTACGCCATGGAAGCTAAGGCGGTTGCTCGATTTATCCGGATATCACCCCAGAAAGCCCGTTTGGTTGCAGACGTGGTCAGGGGACAGGAAGTGGACAAAGCAATAACCACGCTGCGCTTTATGCCCAAGAAGGCAGCGGCTCTTATCCGGAAAGTTATTGAGTCGGCGGTGGCAAATGCAAGCCAGAGCCAGGAAATTGATGTCGATACCCTGTACATTAAGAATATTTATATTGACGGTGGCCCGATGTTAAAAAGAATCAGGCCGCGGGCCATGGGGCGTGCAAACAGGATATTGAAAAGAACAAGTCATATAACCGTTGTGCTTGATGAGCAATAACCAGCATGGTGCTGTTTGCAGGGCATGTTTAAGTCAACTTAGAGTAAATGGAGGAAGATTTTGGGTCAGAAAGTTAATCCTATAGGTTTGCGGCTCAATATTACACGGGGCTGGGAATCTACCTGGTATGCGGATAAAAGTTATGCCAAATATCTGTTGGAAGATCAGGAAATCAAGAAATATCTGAAACAGAGGCTCTTTCATGCCGGTATTGCAAGAATAAATGTTGAACGGACCGGTGAAAAAATAAGGGTAAAGCTTCACACCGCACGGCCCGGAATCATCATAGGAAAAAAAGGTGTTGAAATCGAGGCCTTGAAACAGGATCTCGACAAGCTGACCAGCAGGGAGTCTGTGATTGATATCCAGGAAGTTCGGCGGCCTGAAGCAGACGCACAGCTGGTTGCCGAAAATGTTGCCATGCAGCTGGAGCGGCGTGTCGCTTTCCGCCGGGCCATGAAAAAGGCTGTGAATACGGCTCTGCGTTTTGGGGTCAAGGGCATAAAAATTTCCTGTGCAGGACGCCTGGGCGGAGCTGAAATGGCCAGACGGGAATGGTACCGCGAAGGCAGAGTGCCGCTTCATACGCTCCGCGCTGATATTGATTATGGCCTGGCAGAAGCCAAAACAACATATGGCATTATCGGCGTTAAGGTCTGGATTTTTAAAGGTGAGGTTCTGGAAGACAGGGAAGAGGAATAAAGAACAGCAGCAAATCTGAACAGTGGTGCATGCAGTCCTGTAAATGAATGATGGTATGGGGCCCTGTTGCTGACTGTAGGATTGCTACGATTGTATAAAAATTGAGGAATAGCCATGTTAAGTCCGAAAAAAATAAAATATAGAAAACAAATGAAGGGGCGCTTGCGTGGTACAGCATACCGCGGCTCAACCATCAGCTTCGGTGATTATGCCTTAAAAGCTACTGAATGTGGACACATGACCGCGCAGCAGATTGAAGCTGCCCGTGTTGCTATTAACAGGACCGTAAAACGTGGCGGCAAGATGTGGATCAGGGTTTTTCCGGACAAACCTTTAACCAAGAAGCCGGCGGAAACCAGGATGGGTAAGGGTAAGGGCAGCCCCGAGCAGTGGGTTGCCCCCATCAAGCCGGGACGCATCCTTTATGAGCTGGTTGGAGTTGATGAAGAGCTGGCCTTTAAAGCCTTGCGGCTGGCCGGCAATAAGCTGCCTTTTGCCACAAAGGTGATATCAAGGAGAAACACTTTATGAAAGCTAAGGATCTTCGTAATAAACTTCATGAAATGAGCCTTGATGAGCTCATGGCAAAGGAACGCGACCTGCGGGAAGATTATTTTAAATTGAAATTTCAGCACGGGGTGGGCCAGTTGGAAAATACCGGCAGGCTGAAACAGGTGCGCAAGGATATTGCCCGTGTTATGACCGCCAAAAATGCCAAGAAAACTGCCTAGTAGCGGTAACACACCCTGCTGTGCATACTTTAGGAAGATGAAAGATGAGTAAGACAAAATTAGCGCGTAAAACAAAGATCGGTTCTGTGGTCAGCAATAAAATGGACAAGAGCGTGGTAGTCCAGGTTGACCGGCTGCTGCGCCACAAGCTCTACGGCAAATATATCCGCAAGCGTGTCAAGTATATGGCCGATGATCCTGAAAATGTCTGTAACTTAGGTGATGTCGTGTTGATTGAAGAGTGCAAGCCCTTGAGTAAAAATAAACGCTGGCGGGTTCGCTCCGTAGTTGAACAGGCTGTATGATGTGGATAACGGATAGAGAACAGGATTGATAATTTGAGGAAGTTGCTGTTTAGCGGCTTGAAATAAAACAGGGATACAACCCTCTGGTTGTTTGGTGATACTATGATACAGACAGAAACATTACTTAATGTGGCTGATAACTCCGGGGCCAAAAAGGTGCTCTGCATCAGGGTACTTGGTGGTACACGCCGGCGTTATGCAAAAATCGGCGATATTATTGTGGTAAGCGTCAAGGAAGCTATTCCGCACTCCAAGGTTAAGAAGGGGGATGTCATGCGGGCGGTTGTGGTCAGGACCGCAAAAGAGCTGAAACGCTGGGACGATACCGCGGTAAAATTTGATGAAAACGGCGCGGTGCTGCTCTCCGGAACCGGTGATCCCATCGGTACCCGTATATTCGGCCCCGTGGCGCGGGAACTCCGGGCTTTAGGATTTATGAAGATTATCTCATTGGCCCCTGAAGTTTTATAATTGACTTAAAGACAAGCCGGCCGGACCACAGGCGGGAGGCAGATAGCATGCAACAAGGAAGCAATTTTTTAAAGGTAAATGATCAGGTTGAGGTCATTACAGGCAAGGATAAAGGCCGTGTAGGCAAGATTATCAAGATCTATAAGAAAAGAAACAAGGCCCTGGTTGAACGGATCAATATGATCAAGCGCCATACAAAAGCCAGGGCAGAAGGTCAGGAAGGTCAGATTGTTGAAAAGGAAGCACCAATTCATGTTTCCAACCTGATGCTTGTCTGCCCCAAATGTACGAATACATCACGTGTAGCCAATAAAACCCTCGATGATGGTTCCAAGGTGCGGATTTGTAAAAAATGCTCAGAGAGCGTCGAACCCAGTAAGAAGAAGTAAGAAAGCAAGCGCAGTTTGCGGAGGCGATTTTAATGTCAGCAATAGAAGAACAATATAAGAACGAATGTATTCCTCAACTCATGGAACAATTCGGCTACAAGAACGTTATGGAAGTGCCGAAACTGGAAAAGATTGTCCTGAATATGGGGCTGGGTGAGGGCGTCCAGAATCCAAAATCAGTTGATCTGGCAGCCCAGGAGTTGACACTTATAGCCGGCCAGAAGGCCGTCATCACCAAGGCAAAAAAATCCATTGCCACCTTCAAGCTTCGCCAGGGTATGCCCATTGGCTGCCGTGTTACGCTGCGCCGGGAGCGCATGTGGGGGTTTTTCAGTAAACTGGTGCATATTGCCCTGCCGAGGGTCAGGGATTTTCGTGGTCTTTCGGCAAAAATGTTCGACGGTCGGGGCAATTTTGCCATGGGCATAAAGGAACAGATTGTTTTTCCCGAGATTGATTATGACAAGATTGAGAAGATCAGGGGATTGAACGTGGTTATTGCCACAACCGCCAAGACAGATGAGGAAGGCAGGCAACTTCTGCGGCTGCTGGGCATGCCGTTCAGGAAATAGAGTATAGAAACGGATTAAAGCGAGATTTTTCAGGTATCTTATTAACTAATCAGCCAAAGGAGGACGATTTGGCTAAGAAATCATTAATAGCAAAGAGTAAGCGGCAAGCCAAGTTTCAAGTACGGGCTTATAATCGGTGTCCGCTATGCGGCAGACCCCGTGCCTTTATCAGGAAATTCGGAATTTGTCGTCTGTGTTTCAGAAGTCTTGCTTCCCGCGGTGAGATTACTGGAGTAATAAAATCAAGCTGGTAAAGCGGAACATGGTGTAGTTGGTGTAATCTCTATGATGCATACCTAGCACCTTATGCACTGCAGCTGATGAAACTGGAAAATAATTGGCAAGGAGAGCAGGCTAAATGTCTATGAGCGATCCCCTGGCAGACATGCTGACCAGGATAAGAAACGCAACGATGGTAAAATACGATTCGGTGACCATGCCGAAATCGAAAATCAAAGTGAACGTGGCAAGAGTCCTCCAGGAGGAAGGCTATATAAACGATTATCAAATCATCGAGGATAACAAGCAGGGCATCCTGCGAATTGCGCTGAAATACGGCCCCCATGATGAGGCGGTTATCAGCGGTTTACGCAGGGTAAGTAAACCCGGCTTGAGGCAATATGTTAAGGCTGATGATATACCTAAGGTCCTGAGCGGCCTGGGCATATCCATACTCTCGACCTCCAAGGGTATTATAACCGACCGTGAAGCACGTAGGTTACG
>JAWVYE010000052.1:0-7686 GCA_033722905.1 Desulfobulbales bacterium | reverse complement strand
CGCCAAGTTCCTGGGCTACCCTTTCAGCCACGGTAATGGCTGCGATACGGCGCGGTTGTGTGCAGCCGATCATTTTTTTTCGCCCGCGGCCCGCTTCAAGACACATTTTCGGCAGCTGAGTGGTTTTGCCTGAGCCGGTATCACCTGAAATGACAACTACAGTGTTCTTTTGCAGGGCTGTAATGATTTCCTCTCTGTGGGCTACGATCGGGAGTTTGTCAGGGTAATTTATTTTGCTGGTTTTGTTCATACATTACGTGTAAAGAGTACAAGTATTTTGCAGATTAATTGTGCTATGCTCTTTACCATATTATCATGAACAATACACGGTCCTGCTTTTATGTTTTGCCGGCAGGATTGTCGATAAATATTTCGCCTGCTTTTATCCGAATGAAATAAATAAAGATATGGGGGTACTATGAACATCAGGAAAGCAGTCATTCCGGTGGCCGGACTTGGAACCAGGTTTCTGCCGGCGACCAAAGCCATTCCCAAAGAAATGCTGACCATTGTGGACCGTCCTACCATCCAATATATCGTGGAAGAGGTGGTGGCCTCTGGTATTGAGCAGGTGATCCTGGTGACCAGTGAGGGCAAGTCGGCCATTGAGAATCATTTTGATTATAATTTTGAACTCGACACTGTCCTGCAAATGAAAAAAAAGGAGAGGCTGGCTGCGGAGCTCAACCATATTTCAAATCTCATAGATATTGTCTCGGTGCGCCAGAAAAAGCCGCTGGGTTTGGGGCATGCAATATGGTCTACGAGAAATGTCGTCGGCAATGAGCCCTTTGCAGTCCTTCTTGGCGATGATCTGGTTTTAAGCAAAGAACCATGCTGTCACCAGATGATCTCATTATTCGATACGGTGCAGGAGTCCATTGTGGCGATCCAGCGTGTGCCCATGGCAGAAACATCCAATTACGGCATTGTGGAAGGCCGGCCATTCAAAGACAGGACCTATAAAGTTGAGAGAATGGTAGAAAAACCGGCACCCGGCATCACCAATTCAGATATGGCCATTATCGGGCGCTACATCCTGCGGCCGGAAATCTTTCCCTTGCTTGAAAAGACCGAGCCCGGCCATGGTGGAGAAATCCAGCTCACAGACGCCTTGTTGAAGCTCTCCGGCCAAAGAGGCATGTACGCATATGAATTTGAAGGAACCAGATTCGATGCCGGCGATAAGCTGGGATACCTGAAGGCAATTATTGCATTTGGCTTACTTCATCCAGAACTGGGAGATGAGTTCAGAAAACATATCAAGCAGGTATCAGATAATTATTAACACGGTTATTTTCACAGCAATTTCCTGCAGTTTGGCAGTACCCCTTTTGCATGGCAGACAATCCTGTAAAAAACTATCTTGAAGTGGCAGTGACGGCGCCTGTCAAAAGGCTGCTGACCTATCTGCCTCCGGAAGACTTCCAGGGAACAATAATGCCCGGTATGCGGGTCCTGGTGCCGCTCAGCGGCCGCAAAATTACTGGATACGTTCTCGCTAGAGTCGCCGCAGCACCTGAGGGGCAGCAGATTAAAAGAGTATATGAAGTGCTTGACAGTAAGCCTCTTTTTCATGCCCGACAGGGAAATTTTTTCAGGTGGATCGCCAACTATTATCATTATCCGATCGGCGAGGTGATCAAGACCGCGCTTCCGGCCGGGCTGACCAAAAGAAGCGGCAGAAGGGTTTTGCTTACCGAGGCGGGAAAAAAACACCTGGCTGAACTGCCTGAGAGTGCAATTACCGCTTCTCCCTGGTTTGCAGGACTGCTCCGGAAAGGAGAAATTAGCCCGCATGTTACCGGCCGCCTGTGGCGGGCAAAGGAACGCAGGCACCTCGAGTCCTGGGAGAAGGAAGGCTGGATTGAAATCAGCAGCGAACTTGTCGGGGGAACGGCAAAGATAAAAACTGAAATATGCTGCGGGCTGGTTGAAAATCCTGCCAGTCGGGGTCCCCTGAAAATTTCAGAGCAAAAAACCCTGGACCTTTTACAGAGGATTGCCGCGGAAACTCATCGCAGGTTTGTACCGCGTAAAGAAATTACGCGCCAATATTCCGGCGCCGGCCAGGGCCTGAAAAGCCTGGTTCAGAAAAATATCGTCCTTGTCAGGGAGCAGCAGGTATACCGGGATCCCTTTGGCGAATGTTTTCTCGAGAGCGATATCCCTGAAAATCTGACGGCCGAACAGAACCGGGCCCTAAAACATATTGTGCCCGCCCTGGAAAAAGAAACTTTTACTCCTTTTCTGTTGCATGGTGTTACCGGCAGCGGCAAGACCGAAGTCTATCTGCAGGCTGCTGCAACCGCCCTGGAACTCGGTAAATCCGTTCTCGTGCTGGTTCCGGAAATTGCCCTTGCGACACAGTTGGAAGCACACTTTATTACACGGTTCGGAACCAGGGTGGCCCTGTTGCACAGCGGGCTCAGTTCAGGGCAGCGCTTTGATCAGTGGCGCCGGATTGTCCAGGGAGAGGCCGACGTTGTAATCGGTGCCCGCTCGGCAGTATTTGCCCCTCTGGCTGAGCCCGGCCTGATAATCGTTGATGAAGAGCATGACAGCTCTTATAAACAGGATGACGGATTTCGCTACCATGCCAGGGATCTGGCCGTACTGCGGGCTAGTCAGTCCCCTGCAGTGGTAATTTTAGGATCTGCCACCCCCGCGGTCACAAGTTATTATCATGCCGGCATGGGGAAGTACACTCTGCTTGAACTGGATAAACGCATTGAAGAACGACCCCTGCCGCTTGTTGAAGTTGTCGACATGCAGTCAGTCAGAACCGTGTCCGGCAGGCCCCCTGTCTTTTCCCCTCTTTTTGTCAGGGATCTCCGTGAAAATTTTGCCCGGGGCGAGCAGAGCCTGGTTTTTCTCAACCGGCGCGGCTATGCAAATTTTATGATCTGCAGGGACTGCGGTACAACGGTTCAATGCAGACACTGCCAGGTATCACTGACACTGCACAGGTCGAAAAACAAACTTCTCTGTCATTACTGCGGTTTTACGTCCAGCAGCAACATTCTGTGCGCAAACTGCAAATCTTCTTCAATGACAGCCATAGGCATCGGCACAGAGCGGCTTGAACATGAACTGGCGGAATTATTGCCTGGTGCCCGTATTGCCCGCCTGGACAGGGATACATGCAAAAGCCGCAAAGACTACATAAAGATACTGCAGGATGTCCACAAGGGTAATGTTGATATTCTTCTGGGCACCCAGATGATCACTAAGGGCCATCACTTTCCCAATGTTACCCTTGTCGGCATAGTCCTGGCTGACACCGGCCTTGGTTTGCCCGATTTCAGGGCAGGAGAAAGAACCTTTCAATTGATTTCCCAGGTAACCGGCAGGGCAGGCAGAGGAGAAAAACCGGGACGGGTTATTGTGCAGACTTTCCAGCCTGACCATTACTCCATAGCAATGGCAAAAAATCATGATTACACAGGTATGTATGCTAAAGAGATAGAGATGCGCAAGGTCCTTTCATACCCGCCTTTTTCAAGATTAGTCAATGTCAGGGTGGAGGGGAGGGAGGATGCTTATGTCCAGGAGGTGGCAGCACGGATCGCAAATCTGGCGCGAAAAAATCAACAGAGTGCAGGGCTTGAAATTCTGGGGCCGGCGCCTGCCCCTTTAACCCGGTTGCGGGATAAGTACCGCTGGCAGCTACTCATAAAAGGGGCAAGAATTAAGGTGTTGCATTCCCTTCTCCTGCGGCTGGAAGGGGAAATTGACAGCCTGAACAGAGCCGCCGGGGTCAAGGTCTCGATTGACATTGATCCGGAGTATATGATGTGAACAAGAGGTGCCGGCTTTCAGTCTCCAGCCGGCTAGTTGGGATTTGTACTTAAAATTCTTAAAAAGGATTTTTGCCCTGCAGGACATCATCAATGTTCAGTTGCAGCCACTGCCTGTCCCACCATTCCAGGGGCGTCACAAAAATGCCGTTAACCAGGATGCTGAAATGAAGATGGTCGCCGCCGGCCATCCCAGTGGCCCCCGTTAAACCGATCACGTCGCCTTTATTTTTCGCTTCACCTACTGCAACACCTATCTCACTCAAGTGCGAATAAAGGCTGAAAATTCCCTGGCCGTGGTCGAGGATAACGGTATTGCCGTAAATGCCGAGGTATTCAGCAAGAACAACATTGCCGGTGTTTGCAGCCTGGACCTCAGCCCTTTTGGTTGAGGCCAGGTCGATACCCAGGTGGACCTGCTTGTCTATTGCAGCATTATTATAATAATAGGTCCGGTGTTCAGCAAAACCTGCCATGCGGCTGCTGCGGGCTAACCTGATAAAAGGGCCGTCCCAGAGACGGCTGGCGGAAGGCTTGGCCGTGACCTCTACAATGGCCTGGTAGTTTTTTTCCCGTATTGTGCCGTTGATATATTTGAACTGGTCTAATAATGACCCTGCGAGCTCGGGATATTCCTGAGAAAATTCAGGTATTTTCAGGTTAAGAAAATTATCGCTGATGTTTATGCGGTCCTGGTTGAACTTTTTCTTCTTCAGGATCATGCCAAAAGCTGAATTGCCTGTATTCCCGGCCAGGTCAGTTGCAGCAACCACAGCTTTTTCGATTTTCTCCGTATCAAACGGCAGACCGAAAAAAGCAATGAAGCGCTCATTATTTTCTGCATTTACGGGAAATCCGGGGTTGAAATGACCATTGACCGTCAAGCCGTGCTGCACTGCCTGGTCGTCAATTTTGTATATCACCAAACCGGTTCCGCCGGGGTTCACATAACGGGTGGAGTAGAGGATTGAGATTTTCGGCGGATGGGTATCCATTATGACCGGATAGGTTTTAACTGTTTCATTACCCGCCATCCAGTTCCAGAAAGAAAAATCACGAACCTTCACCTGTAATTCAGCGTCGCCGTCCCTGAATCCGGAACCCCTGCTTTCAAGGATAACCGTTTCCTCTAATTTCTTGGGGCCGTCGTGCTCAAAGAATCCCAAGCGGTTAAACTCTTTCCTGTAAACCTCGGCTTTTATGTCGCCCTGGGTAAGAATAATTTCTACCAGGCCTATACCGCTGCGGGAATCCGTTGCCGTGAACTGTACTTTCTTATTAAGGCCGAAGGTTGAAATATCCCCGTGAAAATCAATGCGGGGTTTTTCCCTTTCAAAATATTTGAAAACAGCTATGAGGCCGAAGGCAATAAGACCAAGCAAAAACAGTGATATGATCTTTGCTATGGCGGATTTTTTTTCTGATTTCTTGCCGATTATGTCAGACATTCATTCGGTTACCAAATTTAGTTATCATTATAAAAAAGCAGGCCGGAGCTATTTTTTCTCCCAGATGATTTCATACTTTTCAATGTACATATCGTTATCAGCAACAATTATGAAGCGCTTATTGCTCTCTTTCTCCAGCTTTTCCGTATTCAGGGTTTCATCTTTAAGCATCAGATCGGCGACGCTGGGGTGAACTTTGATGGTTACAAAATCACCGGTCATTTTGGGGCCTTCATGGGAGATTCGCCTGAATATCTCATAACAGACCGAACGCCTGGATTTCAGCAATCCTTCTCCCCCGCAGTATATGCAGGGTTCACTCATCATCTGTGAAAGGTTTTCCCTGTCCCTTTTGCGGGTCATCTGCACAAGGCCGAACTCAGAGACTTTCAGGATGTTGGATCTGCTTTTATCTTTTTTGACCGCTTCCTGGAGGACGTTAAAGACATCCTCGCGGTGTGATTCCTGCTCCATGTCGATGAAATCAATGATGACAATGCCGCCGATATTTCTCAGCCTGAGCTGGTAGGCTATCTCTTTTGCCGCTTCCATATTGGTCTTGAATATAGTTTCCTCAAGGTCTTTACGGCCGACAAAGCGGCCGGTGTTGACATCAACAACCGTCAGGGCTTCCGTGGTTTCAATTATGATATACCCGCCTGAGCGGAGCCATACCTTCTTTTCCAGGGCACGGCTGATTTCAACTTCTACGCCGTAGGCATCGAGCAGCGGCACTTCGTTTTCATAAAGCGCGATCCTGTTGCGCAGCTGGGGCACAAAGGTCTCAACAAAATTGCAGACCCTTGTATATGTCGCCTGGTCATCAACAACGACCTTCTGTATATCAGGGGTAAACAGATCACGTACAGCCCGTTGGGCAATGTCAAGGTCCTCATAAACCATACTTGGCACCGGTGCATTGGAGGCGCGGTCTTTGATCTCTCCCCAGAGGTGAAGAAGAAACTCCATGTCTGCCTCAAGATCTTCACGGGAAGCGCTTTCGGCAACGGTTCTGACAATGAAGCCGGCATCCTGCGGCCGGAGCTTTTCTATCTCCTCCCTCAGTCTCTGGCGGTCCTCATCATCCTCGACCTTTCTGGATATGCCGATATGATCCGTCATCGGCATATAGACCAGGTTGCGGCATGGCAGGGTGATATTGCAGGTGAGGCGCGCCCCCTTGGTGCCCAGGGGTTCCTTGCATATCTGCACCATAACTTCCTGGCCCTCGGTCAACAGCTCTTCAATGTTCATCTGGGGGACGGGCTCTGCCTGGATGATGTCTGATTCTTCCTCAGAGGCGCTTTGGCAGCTGCCGTTTAACATTGGTTCTTCAGTATGCCGGTTGTCGGTTCTGACATCATCGACATAAAGAAAACCGGTGCGTTCAAGCCCAAGGTCGACAAAAGCGGCCTGCATCCCGGGTAAAACACGGACAACCCGGCCCTGGTAGATATTGCCAACCAGGCCTTTCTCAACTGGTCTCTCCTGGTAAAACTCAACCAGGTTCCCGTGTTCTATTAAAGCGATGCGAATTTCATAGGAAGTTGCATTAATAAGAAGATAGTTATACATGGATTCTTGTATATATAAATTATAGTTTTAAAATTCATAGGCATAAAAGTATGAGAATTTAAATACACCGGCAAGTCTTCAATATATATTCGTCCTCACCTAACCAGATTAGGGCAGGAAATGTCAAAGTTTTCATTGGGATTTATTCAGACATAACCTTATACAAAAAATCCGTTAAATTAAAAATGGAAAAATTCATCAGCGTTATCATTCCCACATATAACAGGAAAAATTTCCTGCAAAAAGCCATTGATTCCGTTTTGGCCCAGACATACCCTTATTTTGAGCTTATTGTTGTTGATGACGGCTCAGAGGACAATACAGAAGAGCTCATTGAAAAGTATGATGCCGATATAGTTTATATCAGGCAGAAAAGAAAAGGGCCGGCTGCGGCCAGGAACAGAGGGATAGAGGCTGCGCGCTATAATCTGCTGGCATTTCTTGATTCAGACGATTGCTTTGCCGGAAACAAGTTGGCGGTGCAGTTCAAGGCCATGCAGAAAGAGCCCGCATACCTTATTTCTCACACCCAGGAAACCTGGTACCGCAGAGGCCGGGTTTTGAACCAGAAAATAAAACATAAAAAACCGAGCGGCAATATATTCAACCAGAGCCTGAAGCTCTGTGCAGTAGGCATGTCGACAGTGATGCTGCACCGGGAGATTTTTGAGCATTACGGTCTTTTTGATGAAGAATACCCGTGCTGCGAGGATTATGAATTGTGGCTGCGGGTCAGTGCGGCCGAGAAATTTATGCTGGTTGACCAGCCTTTGACCATAAAGGACGGGGGCAGAGATGACCAGCTGTCATCCCTGTACAGGGTCGGGATGGATAAATTCCGCATAAGGGCTATTATGAAAATG
>JAWVYE010000051.1:0-7740 GCA_033722905.1 Desulfobulbales bacterium | reverse complement strand
GTACAATGATCGCCCCGGCCGCCACTCCCAGCAGATAGGCCAAAGCTCCATTCAAGCCCCTGAACCATGCTGCAGAAAAAGAGAAAATATCAGGCCCGATCCCGGAAAGCAAAAAAACCAACAGCAGAATTGCCAGGGAAGGTTTTACGATCAAGGAAAGCTCAACCGGTATTAAGACTATTCTCTCTCCCATAGAAAAGGTCAGCTGCCGCATCGCGGATTCCGTCTTGCGGCCGTTTGTCAGAAATGTCTTTAGATCCCGTGCCCGGATGGGTCCCCATATCACTTTGAATCCACAGCCTTTCTTGACAGCCTGGGCTGAAACCCCCGGAGCGCCGAGCTGCGGCAGGATCAGCTCCCGGTGGGAAACCAACCTGTCCAGGCCTACCCAGTGTACCTGGTGAATAACCTCTTCAGTGGAAAAAGTCTTTTTCCCGGCCGCACACCAGACATTCACCCCGCGTGTATCGAGCACCAGAATCCAGGCATCAATGGCAGACAACTCCCGGCGCAGGCTGTCAAAACTGAGCTTGTAATTCGCTGTAACCAGAACCGGTGCATGGGCATCCGGTTTGCCGGCTGCATATAATCCCGGCGCAACCCTGTACCTGTCACGGGCAATACCGGAGCGCGCCCTCAGGGTCCCGGCAAAATCCCTCATCTTCAAGGCCGTTGCTATGACGGGGACGTCGCCAACGCTTGTTTCCATGAATTCTGCAACAAAATGCCAAATCCTGTAACCCGGTTTTTCAAATGGAGAGCTTGGCGGTCCCGGTTTGGGGCCGCAGCAGGGGGCATCATCCGCCTCGGGTTCGGCCATGGGTAATATCAATGGCTGCAAAGGTGGAGTGGTACCCTTTTCCGGTTCGTTGCTGCTGCAGCAGGAATCGTTCATTTCATTTTCACCCCGGCTGTTCACTAAAATTTCTTTCATTTTTTTGCGGTCATACCCTCTGTTAGCTTGAAATTTATCTGCCAAGATCATCAACCATCATGGTGAATTTTTCCAGCATTGACTTATCAAGACAGTAACAGGTCTTGGGGCCTTCAACTTCACCTTTTATCAGGCCGGCATCCTTGAGACATTTTAAATGCTGACTGACCGTTGACTGGGCCAGGGGCAGCAGCTCGACAATATCTCCGCAGAGGCAGCGGTCAATACTTTTCAGATAGTGGATAATTTTTACCCTGACCGGATGTCCCAGGGCTTTACACATGGAGGCGAAAAGCTCAGCGCTATGCTTGTCGGCCAGTCCCCGAAACCCGGTAATGTTTTCAGATCCCATTTTTTCCACACCAATTAAACCTTATCCCCTGGTATACCGGGAAAAGAGCCAAACATTGTGTCATTATTCAGCCGCAATATCATCGTAAATCTACGATAAACGATGATACTGGGCCTGTCAACAAAAAAAGCCGATAGTTCATCCACTGCTGTTTTCATTTGATTATGCAAATAGCTTTGCTGCGCAGATGTTGTTATTTCTGCCTTTTTTCCAGCAGTTTTCCATCTTGCACACCCTGCCTTTATCGCATAGACAGGAGTTTAAAATTCAGTTACATTGGAGCACCGTAACCAGGCACATAGCAAAGCTGATGCCAGAAGAAAGATATGTTGCAGCAGGCCCATTGCCCTTGTTTGCATATAACATTAGAAAAACCATGAAATTCAACAATAGCCTTTTGCAATACATGCTGGAATGTTTACTGCTGGCTTTTCTTTTCCTTGCACTGGCATGCTTTTGGCAGGTGCGGCCCTCTTATGGCCAGGAAGCAGCCATAACCGATTTTACCCTGACCAACTCTGAAAACGACTTACTGCTGTACCTGACAGTTACGGACTGGTTCTCAGAGGAAATGGAAGCAGCAATCCACAACGGCATACCAATTGCCTTTGTTTTCAACATTGAACTCCTGACAAGCCGGTCCAACTGGCCGGACAAAAAAATCATCAGGCACGAATTCAACCATATCCTGCAATATGACAGCCTCAAAAAGGAATATATTGTCCAGCGCCATGAAAAGGGTAACGGTAAAGTTACCGATTCTCTCGAGGTTGCCAAAAAGCTGATGTCTGAAATAAACGGCTTTAAAGTCGTGCCCCTTGATGATCTTGACCAAAATGAATCTTACACCTTGCGGGCCAAAGCAAAGCTGGCCCGTAAAACCATGCCTCTTTATTTCCATTATCTCATCCCCTTTTCATCACCCTGGGATTTTGAAACGGAATGGCATAACCTGACACTGCAGCTTGTCTTATGACCCTGGAGCCTCAACAGATAAGAAAAAGGCGGACACGCTATACAATTATCATCTGCCTGGTCCTCATCCCGGTTCTGACCTACCTTGAAACCGTGGTCTTTCAGTTGGGTGAGGTCAGCTTTCCCGTCAGCGGCAATGTCCTGGTTTTCTCGCTTATTAACATAAATATTATCCTGCTGCTGCTCATGGTTTTCCTGGTTTTCAGAAACCTGGTACGGCTTGTTTTCGAACAGCGCCAGATTTCCCTGGGAAAATCGCTGAGAACAAGACTGGTTATATCCTTCATTTCCCTGTCGCTGATACCAACCATCCTGCTCTTCTTTATCGCCCTGCAGTTTGTGTCCACCAGTATGGACTACTGGTTTAATTCAAATGTAGCGGCATCACTTGATGAGTCGTTACAGGTGGCGCAGGACATCTATCAGGAAAACCGCGACCGCACGATTAGAACAGGCAGTTACATTGCGGATCAGCTCGTATCAATGAAGCTCCTGGAGCATGACCCGCAATCCATCCAGTCAGTGATGGAGGATTTTCTGGCAGCCCGCAACCTTGACGGACTCGCTCTTTTCAGCAACCAACGCCAGGTTGTTGCGGATGTAAAAAGTGAAAATATCAATTACCTGAGTTTACCTGAGATCCAGGCGGAGCTCTTCCGGCTGACCCAGGAAGGAGAAAAAAATCAGTCTTCAATTCAAGCGGTGGCCAACGGCGAAGTCGTCAGAAGTGTCATTCCGGTATATTTTGCAGAAAACCGGGAATCCCTGCCATATGTCCTGGTCACCACCCTTTTTATTCCAAATGCGAAGCTGCAGCGCATGAAAGTTATTTCAAAGGGAATTGAAGGGTATCGCCAGCTGATGCTGCTTAAAAATCCGCTGAAAACCAGTCTTCTGGTCATACTGCTGATTATAACCCTGCTGATTATTTTCAGTGCTATCTGGTTCGGCTTTTACATAGCCCAGGGGTTGACCGGCCCCATAGGCAAACTGGCAAACGCTACCCGGCGTGTTGCAGAAGGAGAACTTGATTTTGTCCTGGAAAAAGAATCCGACGATGAAATGGGTCTGCTCGTTGACTCCTTCAACCAGATGACAAGTGATCTGCTGGGCAGCAAAAAACAGCTGGAGTCTGTTAATATTGCCTTGCAGCAGAGCAATATCGAGCTGGATGAAAGACGCAATTATATTGAAACAATCCTGCAGAATGTTCCTGCCGGAGTTATTTCGTTCGATGCCTCCGGCAAGGTCACCAGTATTAACAGGTTTGCGGAAGATCTTTTGCATATTGACAAAAACGAATATCTGCACAAGGATTTTCGCAAAACGCTGCGGCCGAACCATAGAATAATTGTCGAAAATTTTCTGCAGGAGCTTGAGGAGTCAGGCAAAACCACTATTCAACACCCGCTGCGCCTGTCTCTTGGAAAGGAAACATTCTCACTGCTTGTCAACATTACCAAACTCTTTGATGAGGGCGGCAATCCCCTCGGTACCGTGCTTGTTTTTGACAACCTTACCCAGCTTGAAAAAGCCCAGAGGATAGCCGCCTGGCGCGAAGTGGCCCGGCGTATCGCCCATGAGGTCAAAAATCCCCTGACCCCGATCCAGCTGTCAGCGCAACGATTGCGCAAGAAATATCTCTACACCCTGGAATCAGACAAGGAGGTATTTGACCTCTGCACCCAGACCATTATCAACCAGGTTGAAGAGCTTAAACGGCTGGTGAGTGAATTTTCCAGCTTTGCCAGGATGCCCATTGTCCAGAAGTCACCCAATGATCTTGTGGAAATGGTCAGGGAGATATTGGTATTTTATGAGGAAAGCCACGGAAATATCAGTTTTCGTCAAATTGTGGAAGAGGAAATCCCGCGTTTTGATTTTGACCTCAAACAGATGAAAAGAGTCCTTATCAACCTCCTGGAAAACTCCATAACCGCTTTACATGAAGGCGGGATAATCGAGATTGTCCTTTCCCATGACAAACAGGCCCAGGTTGTTCGCATGGAGGTGAAAGACAATGGCCCCGGAGTGGCAGATAAAGACAAGCACAGATTGTTTGAACCCTATTTCTCGACAAAGAAATCCGGCACAGGTCTCGGGCTGGCAATTGCCAGTACAGTCGTTGCCGACCATGGCGGCCAGATCAGGGTCACAGACAACAAGCCCGCGGGGGCTATCTTTACGGTGGAACTCCCCATAACCGCTTAATTCGAGTTGTCAGCGGCCATTTTTCAGGATAAACTCGAAATGCAAAGCTAAAGCCGAAAAACACTCGCCAAAAGGTTATAAAAAAAATATACAGTTGGCCGGCGGCGGCAATAAAGAAAAATTATGTAAAACTGAACGCTGACTGCTGATAGCTGGCAGCTAATAAATCCATGGCTAAAAAAATTCTCGTCGTCGATGATGAAAAAAGTATCCTTGAATCCCTGGCAGGTATTCTGACGGATGAAGGTTTTGTACCTGTCTGTGTCGGCTCTGCGGAAGAAGGCCTGCAACGCCTCAAGTCAGAGGCCATAGATCTTGTTCTGCTTGATATATGGATGCCGGGCATGGACGGTATTGAAGCCCTGAAACTGATCAAGGATGAATATCCCGAGCTTCAGGTTATCATGATCTCAGGACACGGCACCATTGAGACAGCTGTGCAGGCAACAAAAATTGGCGCCTTTGATTTTATCGAAAAACCCCTATCCTACGACAAGATAGTGCTGGCCATAAAAAACGGTTTGCGCTTCTCCAGCCTGGAGACCGAAAATCTCATACTGCGCCAGAAGGCTGTGCCAAAGCCTCCCCTCACCGGGAACTCCCCGGCAATCAGAGAGCTTAAAGCCCAGATTGATCGGGTCGCCCCGACAGATGCCTGGGTCCTGATCCGCGGCGAACATGGCACCGGCAAGGAGCTTGTGGCACAGGCCATCCACAGATTGTCGCAGCGCAACACCAAGCCCATGGTTGATGTGAACTGTGCCGCCATTCCTGAAGAACTGATCGAGAGTGAACTCTTTGGTCACGAAAAGGGATCTTTTACCGGGGCCCAGACCTCCAAGCGGGGCAAATTTGATCAGGCTGACGGCGGCATGCTCTTTCTTGATGAGATCGGGGATATGAGCATGAAAACCCAGGCAAAGATTCTGCGTATCCTCCAGGAACAATCCTTTGAGCGGGTTGGCGGCAGCCAGACCATCCGGGTTGATGTCCGTGTCCTTGCCGCCACAAACAAAAACCTTGAGGAGGAAATTGAAGCGGGTAATTTCAGGGCCGATCTTTTCTGGCGCCTTAATGTCGTGCCCATAAACCTGCCCCTTCTCAGGGAGCGGGCAGAAGATATTCCTCTGCTGGTCGCTGACTTTATTGAAAACTTCAGCCATAAAGGATTGAGCCAGAAGTCATTCACGGATGAAGCCCTGGCTGTAATGATGCGCCATACATGGCCCGGCAATGTCCGTGAGCTCCGCAATTTTGTTGAACGCCTTGTTATCATGTGCCCGGATGAAGAAATCAGCGCCGCCACTGTAGAACGGTATCTCCATCCATCAACATCCGCCCCTGATACTGCCCGGGACAGCTCCATAACAGCTCTTTACAGCACGCAGAATTTCAAAGAGGCAAAAAAAGAATTTGAGCGCCGCTATCTCATGGCCAAACTCCAGGAAAACGACGGCAATATTTCGCAAACCGCCGAAATACTCGGCATGGAGAGAAGCCACCTGCATAAAAGAATCAAGGCACTGGACATTGAACTTTCCGGTCCTGAATGAACATTCTTTTCCGCACTTCCGCCATTATCAAACCAGCGCAGAAGTCCCGCTTTGTTGCGAAAAGTGATTTGAGTTTTTTATGAATATGCTTATGGTATTACTTTGAATCTGTTGAGAATTTTTATTAAAGCCCGGTTAATTTTTTTATTGTGAATGGAGTTTTTACCGGTATGAGTGATGATAATACAAAAAACCTGCCGTCCCACCAGGACATTGAAAAGGATATCAGTGAATACCTGGCAAAAAAATATGGCGACCGGGTTAAAATAATAGGATTTCATGCCCAGCCAGAGCTTGAGATAGATACTACCGTCAGCCATGATCAGCCAGGTGAGAAAAAAGTCAATTATATTGATTTCAATGTAATGCCCGAGGAACTCTGCGCCTACCTGGATGAATATGTAGTGCGCCAGGATGAAGCCAAGGCTATACTTTCCACCAAAATCTGCACCCACTTCAACCGCATAAAAAATGCTCTTGCCAATCCGCTCCAGGCCAAAAGAACCGTAGGACAGATTAAAAATAATGTCCTGCTCATTGGCCCGACCGGCGTCGGCAAAACCTTTCTCATAAAACTTATTGCCAAGAGACTCGGCGTTCCCTTTAACAAGGGAGATGCTACAAAATTCAGCGAAACAGGGTATGTAGGCGGCGATGTGGAAGATCTGGTGCGCGACCTGGTGCGGGAGTCCGGCGATGACATTGAAAGCGCCCAGTACGGCATCATCTATATTGATGAGATTGACAAAATTGCTTCAGCCCGGAATCTCATCGGGGCTGATGTTTCCCGTTCAGGCGTCCAGCGGGCTCTTCTCAAGCCCATGGAGGAAACCGAGGTCGATCTCAAGGTGCCCCATGATCCCATTTCCCAGATTGAGGCCATAGAACAGTACAGGGCCACCGGCAAGCATAAACGCAAGATGATAAACACGAAAAATATCCTGTTTATCATGAGTGGAGCCTTTACCGAACTTAATGAAATAATCAGGAAACGTATCCAGAAACAGGCCATTGGCTTTGAAGGCGACATAAGCACCAAAAAGGAAACAGGGCGCTACCTCAAACATGCCAAGGCAGAAGACCTCATCAACTATGGCTTTGAAAGTGAGTTCATCGGCAGGCTCCCGGTAATTGCCTGTCTGGATGAGCTTTCCGTCAACGATCTCTATGACATCCTCCTTAACCCGAACAGTTCCGTGGTTGCCGGCAAAAAGCTGGATTTCCTCGCCTACTCCATCAAGATTCAATTCAGCGACAACGCTCTCAAGGAAATTGCCAGGCAAGCTCACCTGGAAAAAACCGGGGCCCGCGGCCTTGTCAGCATCATGGAAAAAACCCTGTTGCCCTTTGAAAAGAAACTGCCTTCGACGGATATCAGGTTTCTCGCCATTACGCAGAAACTTGTCAAAAACCCACAGCAGGAGTTGGAGCAGATGCTGGCGGATGAAAGCCATCTCTCATATCACGAGGACCAGTATCATCGCCTCTACCAGGAAGAACATGGCCGTATCATGGAGTTGATAGCCCGAAAAAAAGGCGAATTCATGAAAAAGCATGGAGTGGCTTTAACCGCTCAACGCTTGAGCATCATGGCAAAACAATGCCAGGAAGAGATCCTTGATATAAGCGACATATGTGAAATTTTTATCGATTACGTCAAGCTCATTAAAGAATGCGAAAAAAACATTTCAGCAAAATGCGGTATTCATGTTACT
>JAWVYE010000050.1:0-7752 GCA_033722905.1 Desulfobulbales bacterium | reverse complement strand
CGACGGTCTTGCAGCGCTTCTGATGCAGGTCGACAAATACGGCCTGTATGATCCCCTGACACAAAATTTTTCGCCACGGCAGCCCATCTTTTCCCATATGACCGCCATTGCAGCCCTTAAAAGCAAACTCAACCTGAGTTGGGAGGCCGGTGGTTTCTGCCAGGTTAACCTGGAGCAAAACAGCAGACTCATAAACCTTGTGTTGGCAATGGCTGCCAGCGGCCCCCACAGGACAATTCTGGACTTATTTTGCGGCTACGGCAACTTTTCCCTGCCCCTGGCACTTCTTGCTGAAAAAGTTCTGGGCATTGACAGCCAGAATGCAGCGATCAGGAGTGCCCGGCAAAATGTTGCACAGGCAGGAAACAGAAATTGCCTTTTTGAAAAAAGGCCGGTCCCGGATGCGGTGCGCTCCCTTGTAGCTGCGGGTGAGACTTTTGAGACAATAGTCCTTGATCCGCCCCGCCAGGGTGCCCCTGAGGTAATGTCTCTGCTGCCAAAGCTTGAAGCTCAGCAGATTATCTATATTTCCTGCGATCCCGCAACCCTGGCCAGAGACCTGGTTACACTGCATGGGGCCGGTTATCAGGTATCACGCCTAATCCCGGTTGATATGTTCCCCCAGACCCATCACCTGGAGAGTGTGGTACTCCTGAAACGGGCATAGCAGCGAACCACAAAACTCCTGGTATTTCCAGGATTGGCAGTATGCTGTATCTGGATAATATATTGACAGATACAGCTAATATTGCTAGGTAGGGACCTGATTTAAAGCGCATGTTTTACTGCAGCAGAATGTGATAAAATCATGTGAAGTGCCAACTTCGATCTTTATGGCAGTATAATATGAGAGAAAGTGCAAATAAAATTGAACCCAAAGGGCTTGCGACCCTTATCGGCAGTCTTCCAGCTGCCAACCATCATCAGGCCCTGGACTGGATACTCGAATCGACGCCGGCAATCCCTCTCTGGCCGCAGCTTCCCGCTATACCCCAGGAAAGGATGCTGAACCAGTTCAATGAAGGATTGGCAGGAATAATCGAGGCTGATGAGCGCACCTATTTTGATATACATTCTGAAACATTCGCCGCGGCCCAGCTTTCCTTTTACGAAGACTATCTCAAGGTATCGGAGCATCCCGAAACAATCCTGGCCTCACGCTTTAAGACCAGTCGGGAGCGGGCAGCCGGACTCTACCTGCTGGCAGAGAAGGGAGCAGAGATCGGCCCCGGTATTGCAGCGGTAAAGGGTCAGGTTACCGGGCCGTTTACCATGCTTATCGGCATTGCCGATGCGGATAGAAAGCTGGGCTACTATAATCCGGATTTTCGTGATATTGTAGTAAAGGGCATTGCCATGAAGGCCGCTTGGCAGGTCACCTATTTGAAAAAGGCCTTTGATGTGCCCGTGCTCCTTTTTATTGACGAACCGGCCCTTGCCGGTTTGGGCTCCTCTTCCTTTGTCAGTGTTTCGCTCGATGATATTTCACAGGATCTGGCCGAAGTGACGGCAGCCATCCATACCAGCGGCGGTCTGGCGGGGATACATGTCTGCGCAAATACAGACTGGAATGTTCTTTTGACCTCTGATATTGATATTATCAGTTTTGACGCCTATTCTTTTTTTGATAAGTTCATTACCAGCAAAAGCCTGATACATGCTTTTCTCGAGCGCGGTTCCCTCATTGCCTGGGGGATCATCCCCACTTCTGAACCCGGGCATATTGAAAAAGAAACATGTCAGACACTTGTCAAACTCTGGGAGCAGCAGGCCGCCCTGCTTTCCGGCGGGAGATGGGATTGCGGGACATTGCTGGAGCGGACGATCATTACCCCAAGCTGCGGCACCGGGTCTTTAGCACCTGAACTTGCCAAAAAGGTTCTCCGCTTAACCAGGGAAGTTTCCGCAGAGCTGAGAAATAAATACTGCGGCTGAGATACCGCCGAACCAACCAGGCGGAAGTTACACTTCAGCGGGGGAGAGGTTCCGGGCCGGGCATTACTTAATAATCAAGCAAACGGGAAATAAGAAAACATAATGGATCAGCTAAACCAAATCCTTATCCAGCGCCGCAAAAAGGCTGATGAACTGGCGGAAATGAACGTGGACCTCTATGCCAATGATTTCAAGCCGACCCATCACATATCGGAAGTGCTTGCTTCCGAGAGCGCCAATGAAGCAGTAGCGGACCTTGAAGACGGTCCCAATATCCGGGCAAGCTTCAAGGTCGCCGGCAGGATTCTTGCCCTGAGAAAATTTGGCAAGGCCTCCTTCCTTCACATTCAGGATGACACAGGCAAAATCCAGGTCTATGTCAAAAAGGAGGTTATCGGGCCGGAACTTTATACCCAGTTCAAAAAATGGGATATCGGTGACATAGTGGGTTTCAAGGGCAAACTGTTCAGGACCAAGACAGGAGAACTGACGATCCTGGCTGATTCCATCAAGTTGATCACCAAGTCTCTGCGCCCCCTGCCGGAAAAATTCCATGGCCTGACCGATGTTGAGGTACGCTACCGCCAGCGCTATGTAGACCTTATCGTCAACCCTGAAGTCCGGGAAACCTTCCGCAAAAGAATAGAAATTATCCGGCTGCTGCGTGAATTTTTAAGCAATAGAGGATTTCTGGAGGTTGAAACCCCGATGATGCAGGCGGTTCCCGGAGGTGCCACCGCCAAGCCCTTCAAAACGCACCATAAAGCCCTGGACATGGACCTGTATCTGCGCATTGCCCCGGAATTATACCTGAAAAGGCTTTTGGTCGGCGGCTTTGAAAAGGTTTTTGAAATAAACCGCAATTTTCGCAATGAAGGCCTTTCCACACGGCACAACCCTGAGTTCACCATGCTGGAGTTTTACCAGGCCTACGCAACCTACCAGGATCTCATGGACCTGACGGAGGAAATGCTTTCCTGGCTCACCGGCGAAGTAAACGGTTCCATGAAGGTGACCTACCAGGGGCAGATTGTTGATCTTTCCCCGCCCTGGAAGCGCTACAGTATAGACGAGGCCCTCATTGAAGTCGGCGGTCTCGAACCTGCCGTGCTTGCCGACCCGCAAGCAGTAATTGCCCTGGCAAAGGAAAAAGGAGTCAAACTTGAACCAATGGCCGGCCCGGGCAAGGCAAAAACAGAGTTGTTTGAACTGCTGGTGGAGGAGAAGCTCATTAACCCGACCTTCATCACGGAATACCCTACTGAGGTCTCACCGCTGGCCCGCAGAAATGAAGTGAACCCGGAGGTAACCGACAGGTTTGAACTTTATATTACCGGACGGGAAATCGCCAATGCCTTCAGTGAGTTAAACGATCCCGTTGACCAGAAAAAGCGTTTCGAAAAACAGATAGCAGAGCGGGGCGATGACGAGGAAATACACCCGGTGCTTGATGAAGATTATATCAGGGCGCTTGAATACGGTTTGCCGGCAGCGGCCGGAGAAGGGATTGGCATTGACAGGCTCGTCATGCTCCTGACCGATTCTCCCTCGATTCGCGATGTCATCATCTTCCCGCATCTCAAGGCGGAAAAATAAAGGCAACAAGGGGCATAATTTCATTTTTTTTAATTCTACATTAGAATTTCGAATTAATGACTGATTGCTGATAGACGACAGCAAAGTAATATTTTAGCTCACTTTTGTCGTCATATGAAACTGACGACGATTGACCAAAACTTAACTTGTAACTTCAGGCACTTTAAACTTTAGGCACTTTAAACTTCAGGCACTTTAAACTTCAGGCACTTTTATATGGGCTACGAGTGGTTCATCAGCTTGCGATACCTTAAAGCCAGGCGGCGCCAGGGCTTTGTCTCATTGATCTCGATAATTTCAGTGGCGGGTGTGGCGGTCGGCGTTATGGCTCTTATTGTGGTTCTGGCGGTCATGACCGGTTTTACGGACAGCCTGCGGGACAAAATACTCGGGATCAACTCCCACATTGTTGTCCAGAGATTGGGCAGAGGGATCACCGATTACCGCGATGTCAGCAAAACAATCCTTGAGACAGAGGGCGTTCTGGCCGCGACACCATACACTTACTCGCAGACCATGCTCTCGGTGCCGGACTCCAGTTCCGGTGCTGTTGTGCGCGGTATTGATCCGTATAGCGCCAACAATGTACTCAGCCTCCAGAACCAACTGGTAGAAGGCAGTATCGAATTGCTCAAGGAACAGGAGCCGCAGGCCGACTCAGCTGTAACAGGTGAAGCCCGGCCCGGAACTCTCCCCGGCATTATTCTGGGTAAAGAGCTGGCAAGGAGCCTGCGGGTGGTTATGGATGACAAGATCCGCCTCTTTTCTCCTTCCGGTCCTTTAACCCCGATGGGGGTGATCCCCAAGATAAAAACGTGCCGGGTGGTGGGCATATTTGATACGGGAATGTACGAGTACGATTCATCGCTGGCCTACATATCACTTGCCACAGCCCAGAAATTCCTGGAGTTGGGTGATGCCGTCCACGGGCTTGAATTGAAAGTTAATGATATCTACCAGGCCTCAGCCATTGCTGCAGAGCTTGAGAAAACTCTGGGCTTTGGCTACATCGTCAAAGACTGGATTTCCATGAACAAGAACCTTTTCTCCGCCCTTAAGCTGGAAAAAACCGCCATGTTTATCGTCCTGGCTCTTATTATCCTGGTTGCCGCCTTTAATATTATCAGCACCCTGATCATGGTGGTAATGAGCAAAGGCAAGGACATTGCAATTTTGAAGTCCATGGGAGCCACATCCAAGGGTATCATGAAAATATTTATTTACGAAGGGCTGGTCATTGGCCTGACCGGGACTGTACTGGGTGTAATTGGAGGATTGTGTTTGTGTGAGGTGCTTTCCAGGTACGAGTTTATCAAGCTGCCGAGTGACGTCTATCCCATTACCACATTACCGGTGAAGATACTGCCGTTGGATGTCACCATGGTTGCCCTGTCTGCAGCAATTATCACACTCCTGGCAACATTATACCCTTCCTGGAAGGCCTCAAAGATTGATCCTGCAGTGGCTCTGCGGTATGAATAGAAAACAACAAGGCTAAAGATAATATGTCCGTTACTTTTCAGGCCAGGGGTATTGAAAAATACTACGATGAGGTGGGCAACAGGGTTGATGTCCTGAAAGGGGTTGACCTGTCTCTCACCCAGGGAGAAATGATTGCCATAGTCGGCGCATCCGGCACCGGGAAGACAACCCTGCTGCACATTCTGGGGACCCTGGACCGGCCGACGGCGGGAAATCTTCTTTATAACGGCGTCGAGATCCTGCAAAAAAACGATATTGAATTATCAGCATACCGGAATAAAACAATTGGCTTTGTTTTTCAGTTCCACCATCTTCTCCCGGAATTTACCGCCTTGGAAAATATTATGATGCCGGGCCTGATTGCTGGACACGATAAAGATCAGATGGCTGCAGAGGCCGCAGAAATTCTCGCCAAGGTTAAATTATCCGAACGCATGCAGCATAAAGTAGGAGAGCTTTCCGGCGGCGAGCAGCAGCGGGTCGCGCTGGCCAGGGCCATAATAATGAAACCACTTCTGCTGCTTGCCGATGAACCCACCGGCAACCTTGATACCAAGACAGGGTTCAAGGTTTTCCAGTTATTGCAGGAAATGAGTGCGGAATACTCCCTTTCGGCTGTGATGGTCACCCACAATCTTGAACTGGCCGGTGAAATGAACCGCTGCCTGACCCTGGCCGAAGGCAGGCTTCATTCATGATTTTCAGATAGCATCCGGCTCTGCAGCGGTTTCTCTGTCATATGATGGTTAAGCACACTCATGCTCAAAATGTTGCCGGCCGCCGCTATTCCCGATTCTGACAGACTATAATTTCCAGAGAAAGCTCATATGATACAACGGGTTCACATATTGGGAGCGACAGGATCAGGGACTACAACACTGGGAGCTGCTGTAGCAGAAAAAATCGACTACGCTCATTTTGACAACGACAACTACTTTTTCGAATCAAAAAATAATCTTTTTACTGTGCCGCGAAGGCCTGTCATGCGCGATTCCATGCTGGATTACGATTTACGCAGCACACCAGCATGGGTTTTATCGGGCGCTGTGTGCGGCTGGGGGGATTTCATCATGCGCTACTTTGACTTGGTGGTTTTTCTCAAGGTGCCTTTAGCGCAAAGGATGCAAAGAATTAAGGCCCGTGAGGAAAAGTTGGGTCGAAAAATTGATGATCCCCGGCATCCTCGCTACAGAAAATACCAGAATTTCATTAAATGGGCTTCTGCCTATGAGACGGGCGGAAATGATATGCGCAGTCTCGCCCAGCATGAAGAGTGGTTGCAGAAACTAGCCTGCCCGGTTTTGCGAATTGAAGGTGATAGTCCCCTTGCTGAAAATATGCAGCGCGTGGTCGATTATATTGCAGAGCTGAGTTGACTTTCTGCAAAGCCTGTCCGCCGAACGCAACAAGTGATTTTGCCCCTGCTGCATGCAGCCGGGATGCCGTGGTGAACCGCAAATGCGACTCAACCTGTAATTGTGATGATCGCCTTCTCAGCAGCTGCAAAAAGCAGATCCAGTTCGTCCAGAGAAACTGCCAGGGGAGGCATCAGTACAATAACGTCACCCAGCGGCCTGAGCATGACACCCTCCTTTCTTGCCTCCATGATCACCTTATAACCAATGCGCTCGGCAAAGGGGTAAGGCTCTTTGGTATTTTTATTTTTGACCAGCTCCACACCGCCCATCAGTCCCATGTAGCGAACCGAGCCCACATGCTCCAGCATTGCTAATCTTTTCATACCATCGCTGTACCTCTGCGCCTTTGGTCCGAAAACAGAAGCATCCAGGGTCTTCTCTGCAGCGAAAACTTCAAGTGATGCTAAAGCAGCGGCGCATGCAAGCGGATTGCCGGTATAGGTATGACCGTGAAAAAAAGTCTTTAATTCCTCAAAGCCTCCCAGAAAGGCTGAAAATATCTGCTCAGTCGCCAGGGTTGCCGCCAACGGCATATAACCACCAGTTATGCCTTTCCCAAGGCACAGGAGATCAGGGGAGACATCCTCCCATTCCGAGGCAAACATTTTACCCGTACGGCCAAACCCGACTGCAACTTCATCGGCAATGAGCAGCATATCATGCTTGCGTGTTAACTCTCGGATGTGCTTCAGGTAACCGGGCGGATGCACAATCATACCTGCTGCACCCTGGATGAGGGGCTCTATGATAAAGCCGCAGGCCTCGGCCGCGTGCTTTTCCACCAAATCGGCACTGAGAGCAAAATAGGCATCGATAATATCCTTATCATTCGCGGCAGTGAAGGGGTGGCGGTAAACATGAGGTGTCGGGACCTTGACGCTGTCAAAGAGCAACCTGTCAAACCTTTGATGAAAAAGATCCATGCCCCCGAGGGAAACCGCACCGATGGTATCACCGTGATAGGCCTCGGAAAGCTTGAGAAACTTATGGCGCTGCGTTTCTCCTTTAAGCTGCCAATACTGATAGGCCATCTTCAGGGCAATTTCTACAGCGGTGGCCCCGGAATCGGAATAAAATACGCGGCTTAAACCCTTTGGCGCCAATGTCACAAGCTGCCGGGCAAGCTCTATGCCTCCGGGGTGGGTCAGACCCAGCATGGTTGTGTGGGCAACCCTGTCCATCTGTTCCTTTATGGCCCGGTCAATTACCTGGTGGCGGTGACCATGTACATTTGCCCATAAAGACGAGACTCCGTCCAGATAACGCTTTCCCTCTATATCTTCAAGCCAGCATCCTTGGGCCCGGGAAATTATCAGCGGTG
>JAWVYE010000049.1:0-7845 GCA_033722905.1 Desulfobulbales bacterium | reverse complement strand
CCAGCGCCCCATGTCGCAGAGGCGGGATGCATTGCGTGTCATTGAGCGGGACAGCAGCTGCGAAGGTATTCTTGTCCGGCCCCTCTGCGCCAAAAACCTGGCGCCGACACAGGCTGAACTTGACGGACTTATCGACCGGGAACAGCTTCTTGCTTTTACCGGCCGCACCCGCATACCCCAGATGAAACTGGCAGAGCAGTTCGGCATAAAAGAGTATCCCAGCCCTGCCGGAGGCTGTACTCTCACCGACCCGGTTCTCGGTGACCGTGTACAGAAGTATTATCAGGAAAATAAAAACATCATGGTAGAGGATATCATGCTGCTGCTTCTGGGACGCCAATTTTATCTGAAGACTGGCGGGTGGCTTGTTGTTGGCCGCAATGAAAAGGAAAACAAAAAAATTGAAGGGCTGCTCAAAAAAGATGACTGGCTGCTGAAACCAAAGAATATACCAGGGCCCTCAGCAATCCTGCGCCATAACAGTGTGGTGGAAGAATTGCAGACAGCCGCAGCCATTGTGCTTCGTTATGCAAAGAAATCCGCCGTTGGACAGGGTCCCGCAGAAGTTACCGCGAAACAGAACGATACTGGGCATGTAATAGAAACCAGCCCCCTTGACAACACAACATTACATGCCTGCCTGAAAAACTAAAAACCTGCCTGGAACCGCCATGCCTTCTTTAAGACCTAAATTCCTCTTTATCCTGACATGCAGCGCACTTGTTTCAGGATATTTCTTCATAGCAGGATGTGCCAAGACGTACAACGGTGAAAAACTATTCTACCGGGAGGGGTGCGGCCAATGCCATACATATAAAGGAAGGGGAGGCAGAATGGGGCCGGATCTTTCAGGCGTTACAAACCTGAAAACCGACAGTTGGATCGACACCTACATACAGAATCCTAAAAAGGTATACCCTTTCAGCAGGATGCCCGCCTTTAAACATCTCTCAAAAAGCAAACGCAAAGCCATAATTTCATTTCTAAAAAGCTGAGCTTTGACCTCACCGGATATTTTCTCTAAATCACTTATTTTCCTGTCATCAGACCTATAAATATCACTGCCTAATTCCGGAAAAGAACCGGCCTCTGCCGGGTTTTCTTTTCTGCCTGTAGAAATGTTGTTTTTTTCCTCCAGGCAAATTTTTCTTTCAGCAACAGCCTTGCAAGTAAAAAGATCATAAATATTAAAAAGTGCTTGCAATAATGGGCCATTAGGTATTAATACCTAACGTATAAGTGTAAATACCTACTTATTATACCTCGGAATGAGTAATAATATTACCGTTCAAACCACTGTAAGGAGGATTGTCTATGAGATGCAGAGAGTCTGACTTTGAAAAAATTTCCGACGGAGTGTCGCGAAGGGACTTTCTCAAAGTATGTACTGCAACTGCAGTATATATGGGTCTTCCGGCGAGTTTAGGCCCAAAGATTGCTAAAGCGGCAACAGCGGCCAAGAAACGGCCGCCGGTAATCTGGCTGTCAGCGCAGGAGTGTACAGGGTGCGTCGAAACACTGCTTCGGACTACACATCCTACTTTAGAACATCTAATTCTGGATCTCATTTCCCTTGATTATTCAGAAACCTTGAATACCGGAGCCGGCCACCAGGCCGAGGAATACAGGGCGAAATCCATTGAAGAAAACAAGGGGAAATTTATACTTGTCGCTGATGGTTCAATACCGGTGAAAGACGGTGGTATTTACTGCAAAATTGCCGGAAAACCTGTACTTGAGATCTTAAAGGAAACTGCTCCCAAGGCTGCTGCTGTTATATCTCTCGGCTCATGTGCCTCTTGGGGTGGAGTCCCTTCAGCAGAACCAAACCCAACAGGAGCAACTCCGGTATACAAAATACTTGAAGGTACTGGGATTCCAGTCATCAATATTCCCGGCTGCCCGCCAAACGGGTACAACTTCCTTTCAACGGTGCTCTACTACGTGACATTTGCAAAACTTCCGGAACTTGACGACAAACTCAGACCAAAGTTTGCATATGGCCGCTTAATCCACGAAAACTGCGAACGGCGGGCCCATTTTGATGCCGGCCGCTTTGCCGAACAGTTTGGTGATGAAGGACATCTCAAGGGATACTGCCTTTACAAACTCGGCTGCAAGGGACCTGAAACTTACAACAACTGCTCAACCCTGGGTTTTAATGATTTGGGTACCTGGCCGGTCAATACAGGCCACCCCTGTTTCGGCTGTTCCGAAGAAGGTGTTGGCTTTAACGTCCCGCTCCATACCCCGGCGGAAGTCAAAAATGTTACCCCGAACGCCGTGCAGACGCCGGTCAGCGTTGATCACGGCGGCGGCATGAGTACCGGCGCAGTGGCCCTGGCCGCAGGTGTTGCCGGTGCAGTTATTGGAGCCGGTACTGTGGCGGTTAAGAAAGTTGGCGAGGAAGAAAAGAAACAGGACTAATAACCTAGGGAGCTTAGGCCAATGAAAATCAAACGACGGGATTTTCTTAAGGGAGCTGCCGGGTGCGGTGTCCTGGCAGCTGTTGGACAACCCGCCTTTGCTGAAGCCAAGAAAAAAGAGCGCCTGCCCGGCGCCCTCGGCTTCCTGTATGATTCCACCCTCTGTATAGGATGCCAGGCTTGCATGGTTGGTTGTAAAAAAGCAAACGAGATGCCGGTTGAAAGTTCTGACCTGTTGCCGATCTGGGAAAACCCCCGCGACCTGTCAGCGAAAACACTCAATATCATCAAAAAATTTGAGAGCGGCACCGGCACGAACAAAGACCAGGAAATTGACGGTTTTGCGTATATTAAAAGGCAATGCATGCATTGTGTTGATCCGGGCTGTGTTTCAGCATGTCCGGTTTCAGCAATGCGCAAAGATCCCGACACCGGAGTGGTAACCTACAATAAGGATGCCTGCATAGGCTGCCGCTACTGCCAGGTTGCCTGCCCGTTCAATATTCCAAAATTCCAGTGGGATTCCGCTTTCCCGCAAATTGTTAAATGCCAGCTTTGCTCGCACCTGATGCCAAAGGGTGAAATTGCCGCTTGCTGCAGCTCCTGCCCCACCGGAGCATCTCTTTACGGACCGACAACCGAACTGCTGGCAGAGGCAAAAAGGCGGAGCCAGATGGATCCGGGCAAGTATTATGACTTCCCGGTATCTTCAATAGATTCCGGCAAGACCTTTTCCCAGAAGGCGGCCAGCTATGTCCCGCATATTTACGGTGAAAACGAAGTCGGCGGCACCCAGGTAATCATGCTTGCCGGTGTTCCGTTCAGCAAACTCGGTTTGCCTGAGCTGCCTGAAAAATCATACGCTGCAACAGCGGAGAATATCCAGCATACCCTGTATAAAGGCATGATCGCTCCCATTGTCTTACTTGCCGGATTGTTTTACTTCGTCAACAGAAGCCAGAAAGATAAAGATTAAAACCTCAGTATTAAATTGATTGGAGGTAGCGAATATGAGCGAGGCAAAACCTGTAGGAGGTAAAGTTTTTACGGGTGCGTTTCTTTTTTTCCTCGTAATAACCCTGATTGGAATTTATTTCCTGTCTAAGCGATTTATCTTCGGCATTGGGGCGGTCTCCAATATGAATGACGGCTTTCCCTGGGGCATCTGGATCACCTATGATGTAGTTGTGGGCACGGCTTTTGCCTGCGGCGGTTATTCCATGGCGCTCCTGGTATATGTCTTCAACAACGGAGAATATCACCCCCTTGTAAGGCCGGCTCTGCTTGCCAGTATGTTCGGCTACACCCTGGCCGGTGTCTCAGTCTTCATTGATATCGGCCGTTACTGGCAAATCTATAATGTATTCTTACCCTGGTTCACCAACTTCAACTCCATACTTCTTGAAGTCGCCCTCTGCATAGCCTTATACATTGCCGTTCTCTGGATAGAGTTCTCACCCGCTTTGCTTGAAGCCAGGACCGGCACCAGGTCAAAGGTCAACAAAATAATGATTTTTTTCATTGCCCTGGGCATCTTACTCCCGACCATGCACCAGTCATCACTGGGCAGCGTCATGATACTGGCAGGAAGTAAACTTTCCCAGCTCTGGTGGACCCCCCTGCTGCCGCTGATCTTTCTCATTTCAGCCATCACCATGGGGTATACGGTGGTCATTTTTGAATCAACCATCTCTGCCATTGGGTTCAAAAGGCCCCTTGAAACAGACATACTCGCTAAACTTTCCCTGGTGATCCCTATTCTCCTGGTTGTTCTGCTCGCGATCCGTTTCGGCGACCTTCTCGTGCGGGGCCAGTTTGGTTTAGCTTTCAGGGGTGATCTGCAGGGCAATATGTTTCTGCTGGAGAACATTCTCCATATCCTGCCGCTGATTATCCTCTCTTCGGCAACAAACAGAAAAAATGCCAAAATGCTCTTTCTGGCTGCCTGCTTCCTGATGCTGGGCGGCTTGCTTTTCCGGTTCAACACCTACCTTATCGGTTTTGATCCGGGCGAGGGATGGCACTACTTCCCTGCTATCGGTGAACAGTTCATCACCTATGCCATCATCTCGGCGGAAATTCTGTTGTATATGATATTTGTCAGAAAACTGCCGGTACTGCCGGAGCATGGGCAGGCCAAGGCATAATGATATAAAACAATTTTACGGTATCATGAAGAAATGATGCGGACAGCACTATTAAAACTTAAATAATCAGACTGTTGATACATACGAAACCTTTTATGTGATTACACATTTTGTTTATACATTACTGATCATAGTTAAGGAGACAAACAAATGGCAAAAAGAATAACAATTGACCCAGTTACCAGGATTGAGGGACATCTTCGGATTGACTGCGAGATTGACAACGGCAAGGTAAGCAATGCCTGGTCATCGGGCCAGATGTGGCGCGGCTTTGAGGTCATCCTCCAGGGACGTGACCCCAGGGAGGCCTGGCTGTTTACCCAGCGTTTCTGCGGGGTCTGAACGACAGTCCACGCACTGGCTTCAGTGCGTTCGGTTGAAAATGCCCTCGGCATGGAGATTCCCAAGAATGCCCAGTATATCAGAAACCTGATGATGGGTGCCCATGCAGTCCATGATCATATTGTCCATTTTTATCATCTCTGTGCTCTGGACTGGGTGGATATTGTTTCCGCACTCTCGGCAGACCCGCAGGAAACGGTCAAACTGGGCCAGAGTCTGTCTCCATGGAAGCGCAACAGCTTCGCTGAGATAAAGGGTGCCCAACAGCGTTTGCAGACACTGGTTGACTCTGGCCAGCTCGGTATATACGGCAGCGGCTACTGGGGCCATCCGGCCATGAAGCTTGCCCCGGAGGTCAACCTGCTGGCTGCGACCCATTATCTGCAGGCCCTGGAATACCAGCGCAAGATTAATAATGTGGTTGCTATTCTGGGCAGCAAAACCCCCCATATTCAGAACGTCGCCGTCGGCGGTGTTGCCAATGCCATTAATCTCGACAGCCCCGACACGCTGAATATGGAAAAGCTCTACCATATAAAAACGCTTATCAGTGAGGCAAACGACTTTGTCAATCAGGTGGCCCTGGTGGATGTTGCAGCAGTTGGCGCATTCTATGCCGACTGGACCGGCTATGGCAAAGGAGTGACCAATTATCTCTCCGCCCCGGACATGCCGATGGATACCAAGGGCACTGAGTTTGAACTGCCCGGCGGCTACATTCCGGCCGGAGATATCGGCAAATTTACGGCTATCAAGAGTTTTGATGACCCCTACTTCGAGGAAAATGTCAAGGAATCCATCAAACACTCATGGTATGACGGCGAATGGAACCGGCATCCGTATCAGGAAGAAACGGTGCCCAATTACACTGACTGGCAGGATGACGGCAAGTATTCATGGGTTAAGGCACCCACATTTAAGGATGAGCCGGCCCAGGTTGGTCCTCTGGCCAATGTCCTCTGCATGTTTGCCGCCGGCCACAAACCCACGCAGAAATACGCCACCCAGGTGCTTGATACCGTCAGTTCCCTTGTAGGCAGCAAGGTGGGAGTGGACGCTCTCCATTCCACCATCGGCAGGATCGCCGCCCGGGTCATTCGCTGTGCCGTACTTAACGATACCCTGGAACATCAATGGTCGGCCCTGGTCAGCAACATTGCCAGCGGCGACACGACCACGTTCAACCCGCCAAGTTTTCCCAAGGGCGAAATCCAGGGATTCGGCTACCATGAAGCGCCCCGCGGCATTCTTTCACATTGGGTGGTTATTGATAACGGTAAGATCAAGAATTACCAGGCTGTGGTGCCTTCGACCTGGAATGCCGGGCCCCGGAACAGCAAAGACGATCTCGGGCCCTATGAGGCAGCACTCCTGGGCAACCCGGTGGCTGAACCGGAAAAACCCCTTGAAATCCTGCGCACGGTTCATTCATTCGACCCGTGCCTGGCCTGCGCCATTCACATGGTTGACAAAGAAAACAACGAGATAGTCAGGGTAAAGGCCCTGTAACTCAGAGTAAAGGGTTTGTTTTGGATATACTCATCCTTGGCATAGGCAATGTTCTCCTGACAGATGAAGGTATCGGTGTCCGGGCCCTGAAGGAGCTGGAGAGAAGGTACTGCTTTCCGGAAAACGTGGAACTGCTTGACGGCGGCACTGCCGGCATTGAACTGCTGCGCCACATCCGTAACCGTGATTATCTCATCATTATTGATGCCATGAAGTTCGGCCGGGAACCCGGAACTGTTTCCCGGCTTGAAGGTGACGATGTACCGGCGGCCTTTCGCACCAGAATTTCGCCACACCAGCTTGGCTTATCAGATCTACTGGCTGCTGCAATGCTGACCAATGAACTCCCGAAAAAACTGGTGCTATTCGGAGTGGAACCGAAAAGTCTTGACATCGGCCTTGATTTGACCGCAACAGTCGAGGCAAGTGTCGACAAACTGGTTGCTGCGGTTGCGGATGAGCTGCGGGCACTGGACTGCTCTGTCATGCCCGTTGACACGACTTTTACTGAAAAGGCCCGTTTCTGGGATACTATTTAAAGACAAAGGAGATAATAAAAAAGAATTCTTAGCTGTGATACTATAAATTTTACTATCACCAGCCTTTTTCGAAAGGCTTTTACATATATCCCCCTTCTCTGGTGATAGACCAAAAAGCGGAACATTAATCGGCGGATGTTCCGCTTTTATTTTGCCCGGAAAACGGGGTCAATGTGCCCGGTAGATTTTTTCCAGTTCAGCCAGCACCCTGTCCCGGTTGTTTTGCCCCTGGTTCAGAAGGAGAACAAAGCTGTCCAGGCTCTGATTTTCCATAAAATATCCCCCGAATGTATAAACTCCCTGCAGGGTTCCCGATTTCAGCAGCCTGGAGTTTTCCCTGGGCAGGAATTCAGCATAGGGCCTGAAAGAATCCAGCAGTCGGATCATTGCATGGGGTGACACTCTGTTTTTTCTGGAAAGGCCGGAACCTTCAATAATTTTTATCTCATTTTGAGAAAGTTTATGTTTCTGCTGCAGATAGTCTGCCATAGCCTGTGTGGACTTTTCCCAGGTGGCCGGAAAGCCTGCTTCATGGGCACCCAGGACCAGGAAGAGCTGGTTGGCGATAAAGTTATTGGAATAAAGCATGAGGGGCCCGATCATCTCCGCCAGGGTTTTACTTGAGTGATGGATGTAAAATGGTGCAAGGTTTTCCGGTATTTGCCGCAGTGAAATCTTACCCGCACCAGCTATATTTTCCCGCTTCGCATAGACGCGGAAGAGTTCCCCGACGTAACGGCTGCTGTTCTCTATTCCTGAGCTTTCTTCCTGATTGATGTTTATGCGGTGATTCCCTGGTTCCAGGTTTTCTGCAAGGCGGGCCATCACCGGCAGGGTCGGGGTCTGACCCTCGGCTGAAACAACTGTGCCGGTCACACTCTT
>JAWVYE010000048.1:0-7906 GCA_033722905.1 Desulfobulbales bacterium | reverse complement strand
GTGGTGGCGGCAGTAGCGGCGGCGGCGACGACGGTACCGGCGGTATCGACGGTCGCGGACCGGCTGTCGTATCGCAGGGTTCGATCACGGGATTCGGCAGCATCATCGTCAACGGCGTTGAGTACGAGACGACCAGCAGCGAGTTCGAGATCGACGGCGAGACCGGGACCGAGTCAGAACTCGAAATCGGCGACGTTGTCGTGATTGCGGGACTCTGGACGGCTTTGCACTACCCACTGGCCTTTATGGTTTTTCTCGTTTTCTTTATTCTACTTTTGGTCTGGCTGCTCCCCAAGATATGGAGGGGTGTCATGAAAATACTTGCCATGCTGGCCAACCTTTTCAGGCCGAAACAGGAAATCGGTCAAGATCAGGGATTAGAATAATTAACTGTCAATTTTATGCGTGACAAATACGTTAAGCCGAGTTAAATAATAAATATAATAAACATTTTTTCTATATATCTATTTATCGCTTGGTGATTTACCCATAAATTAACCGCCATTTTTGTTACATACTTTTGTTGATTTAACAAAAAAGTTGAAGATATTTGTATTTGGGACTTAAGAGGTTCATTTAAAGCATGTACTAACTTCAATGTTTAGGAGGAAGAGGGATTATGAGAGTAAAACATTTTGTAAGCTGTCTGTTCGTGCTGCTCCTTGGTTTGGCCCTGACAGGCTGTGCCGGCCTTTCAACAAAAAACACAGCGGATATCACCTGCACTACCAAGGATATTAATTCGATGCTTCAAAGCGGTGAATACAGGAAAAAAGTCGATAATTTCCTGATCATCCAGGATGCATCATCCTCAATGAGTGACAAGCTCGGAAGAACTTTTACCTATGAACCTTCAAAACTGGCACTGTCAAAAGATTTGGTCAAGTGCCTCAACAACACCCTGCCGGATAATTTTGATGTCAATGCGGGAATGCGCGTTTTCGGGCCGGTATACTCTGAAAAAGGCCTGATTTACGGAATGTCCGACTACACCAAGGCGGGTCTTGACGATGCAGTACTCGCAGTCAGTGGCACAGGAGGCGTGACACCCCTTGCCAATGCCATATCCTATGGCAACGGAGACCTATATGATATGCCTGGTAATGCTGCCGTAATCATCTTCAGTGACGGTATCAATACCGAAGCTGCCAGCCCGGTAGCTGCAGCGCAGGCAATGAAGGATATGTACGGTGAAAACGTCTGTATCTATACAGTGCTTATCGGCAACAGCCCGCAAGGCAAAATGACCATGGAACAGATTGCAGATGCGGGCCGCTGCGGTTTTGCGACCGAAGCAAACAATCTTCATGCCCGCACTCTTTCTGACGGTTCGGTTGTAGGCATGGCCGACGGTATGGCTGATTTTGTCAACAGGGTATTTCTGGAGAAGGCACCCAAAAAGATGAAAACTGCTGAAGTTGACAGTGATGGTGACGGTGTTACCGACAGCCTTGACCAGTGCCCCAACACCCCCAGAGGTATCAAGGTTGACCGTGTCGGATGTCCTGTGCCGATTCCGGAAAAAGTATCAATAACCCTGCTGGTTGAATTTGATTTTGACAAAGCGGATGTCAGGCCCCAATATCACGGTGACATAGAAAAGGTGGCTAATTTCCTTAAAGCATATCCAAAAACAACCGGACAACTTGAAGGACATACCGACAGCATCGGCTCCGATGCCTACAATAATTCCCTTTCAAAGCGGCGGGCTGAAAGTGTCAAAAAGTATCTTGTTGATATGTTCAACGTCGATGGATCAAGACTTTCGACTGTCGGGTATGGCGAGTCAAGGCCCGTTGCCTCCAATGAAACTGATACTGGCAGACAGAGAAACCGCAGGGTGGTTGCAAACATTGTAACCGTTACTGTAAAATAAATTTTACTGAATCCATATCAATAGGGCGGTTAAATAATTTAACCGCCCTATTTTTGTTTAGACGCAGCTCCCTGTGAATAAATTCACTTCATAACTTCCCTCTTTTTATTGATGTCTTATAATTTTGATTTAAGACAATAATTGAAAATAATAAAAAGGGAGTTTTCCGGTGCGTTTGATAAATTTTCCAGTATTGATTTTTTCATGTTTACTGCTCCTGTTAACGAGCCAGCTCCAGCCCGTTGCCGCTGCAGGAAATTTTTCACTCAGCCTTGAAGGTGACAGGCTCTCTCTGCGCGCGGAAAATATTCTGCTGCAAACTATTCTTCGCAAGCTGGCTGAAAAACACATTACAGTCAGAATTGATCCTGCGATAAATCCCGCAATCACAGCCAATTTTAACAAACGTCCCATCGAACAGGCCCTGGAATCTCTTTTAAAACCTGCGAGCTTTTCCCTGCTCTGGGAAGGAACTGCGGCAAACAGCGGTGAAAAATCATTACGTCTTGCAGAAATCCAGGTTTTTCAATCCGGCCAAAAAAACCGGATGAAGCCACTGAAGCCTCCGAGAGCAGAGCTTATCACCAAAAACAAAGAAGGTGTCTTCTATGTAAAAGATGAAATTCTTCTTTACTTGCCTGCCGGAACAGATCTCGTTGAACTGCGGCAACTCCTGCAGTCCTATAACGCCACACTTGTTGAAAATATCGATTTACCCGGAGTGGCGCGAGTCCTGCTCCCCGAAAACGCAGATGTTTTCGCTATTGCCAGTGAAATCAAAAGTCAACTTGGACTTGTTATCTCACAACCCAATTATGCCTATCCCATTCAGTCTCCTGTGCCATTCAATTTTCCTACAGCTCTGGCTCATAAAGATCCGGATCTGTATGGGCCATCAGCCAACAGTGTTCCCATAGCTATTTTAGACAGCGGCCTTTCCGACAATGCCGATTTGAACAAATTCATCCTCTCATCCCTTGATGTAATGAATCCGGGTTTTCCTATTTCCGACACCCTGGGTCATGGTACGCAAATGGCTTTTATTGCCTCGGGTGTTGTGAAGCCATATGGATCAGAGATTGACAATGACTCGTATATTCCCGTGATTCCTATAAGGGCATTTGATGATAACGGCTATACAACCGACTTTAAAATTATGGAATCCATAAATTTTGCCCTGGAAAATCATGCCAGGGTCATGAGTCTCAGCTGGGGCAGTGAGACGAAAAGTGAACTGCTGGAAAGAACATTTGCATATGCCAATAGCAAGGGCCTGATAATTGTTGCTTCTGCGGGTAATGAACCGACCGGGAAACCTGTTTATCCGGCGGCCTATTCTTCTGTTATCGGAGTTGGGGCCTTGGATCCCCATGGAAAAACCTGGGCAAAGTCAAACTATGGCAATTTTGTGGCGCTTTATGCCCCAGGCTTTGCCGATCTGCCTGTCGGGTACAAAGGCGACCCAGGGTTATATGCAGGTACATCCATATCGGCTGCGTTGGTTGCCAATACCATTGCCGATTATATTTCCCAAAACCCTGATGCTACGCTGCAGGAGATTCACGAATTTTTAAATAAGAAATTCTAATCTGAATTGAACAAGATCATACCTTGCGGCATTCTCAACCCCGTAATTCTGAAAAAAATAAGGGGTTGATCCATACCTGATAATAATAATTAAATGCATTTCATTGATAGCTTTTTTCTTCTGACTTTCACTCCATTAAAACAATAATATTCAGCAGCAGTAATTTTTTTTGCGCCCTAAATTCACGCCCTGTCAGGGTTTTTCCCAAAAAGCACTGACATACAATATATTGTGGTGTCTTTTTCTTTGACACACAAGTCAGTTTATTCTATATTTTCAATTTCTGAAACACTGAAGATTTGCTGCAAACCTTGAAAAAGCCATTATTTTTATATTATTTTCAGTTAGTTGCAATATTTTATTGCCGGCAATCTTCAACACTAATATCCATCCATTAATCAATAAATAAGTAATTTGTTTAAGTGAGGAGTCTGGAGAATGAAATTGCCCATCAATCGTGAAGATGCCATCAAGGAGTGGAACAGATTTGAAGACTACCTGGTGCGGGAAAGATATGCGATCAGAGATCCCAAATCGGGAAAGCCTGTAGAAAAAAATCTTGGCGATGTTTTGCAGCGAACAAGCAAGGAATTCTCATATCCGGGCATCGGCAAAGCTCTGCGAAATCTACAATTTATAACGGCCACGCCCTTTTTGATGAATGGCGGCAACCCGTATACCCAGCGCAAAGGGTATTATTCATGTTATCCACTTGGCAATGTCGAAGACTCCACTGAAGCTATTTTCAAAATGGAACGCGACCTGGTCACAATTTTCCAGCACTCAGGCGGGGGCGGCATTGACGTTTCAGGAATTCGCCCCAAGGGATCACCGGTTGACAAAGGCCAGGGAACCGCATCAGGCCCAGTGTCATTTGCCAAGGGATACTCGCACCTTTCAGCCAGGATCAGCCAGGGCGGCAAAAGACGCGGAGCACTTATGATCCAGGCTGACTGGGATATAAAAGATATAAAAGAACTCATTACCTTCAAAGGTGACAATCCCGGTATTTACACAGGCTGTAATGTATCCGTCAATGTGACCAATGATAAATTCTGGGAAGACGAAGAATTAATCCAACTGATAGCAGAATATATATGGAAATCAGGTGATCCCGGCCTGCTGTTTACCCAGAAAAGTATGGAAAACACCCCGGTACCCAAAAAACATAATCCTGTTTTTTCCAACCCCTGCGGTGAGTATCTCTCTACCAAGGACACGGCATGCAACCTTCTCACAGTAAATCTGCAGAAATGTCTTTCAGAAAAATTCTCTGATTATCTCAATAATGTTTATGAAAATGCAAAACTGGCCGCGATAGCCGGTAACGAAATACTCGATATGGGCGGCTTCCCGCCGATTGAACGCATCAGGAAAAACACCCTGAAATTCCGACCAATAGGTATTGGGTTTACCGGTTTGCAACATGCGATGAATTACTATGAGGTTTCCTATTCTGACGAACATGAGGCGCCACAGTTTGCCAAGGCAACCCAGCTGGTTCTCATGCTCGGCTCCATGCAGGGCAGTCTCGATTATGCCGAATTTTACCAGAAAAAAACCGGCAAGGAATTGACGGTCAGAAAATGGAACATGGATTACACCAGGCGGATTGCCAAAGAGGCCAAGGAATTTGCCGCTGAACTTCCGGAAAAAACAACCTGGCAAAAACACGTTAAAAGAATTTTCGATACAGTTATCAAACAGGGAGGCCTCTATAACTCCGTGACCACTTCCCAGGCACCTACAGGTTCCATTTCCCAGTTGATGAAGGTCGCATGCACTGGTGTTGAGCCCTATTTCTCAATGATACAATCGCGCCGGGTCAAGGATGCCGACGGCTCCTGGAAGGAGTTCACCCTGGTTCCCCTGGAATTCTATGATTATGACCAAAAAAAGCTTGACTGGATTGAAAGCCAAACCGCCCACAACATAACACCGCTGCAACAGATCCGGCTTCTGGAGGCTTGCCAGACATTCAACCATACTGCTGTTTCGAAAACAATAAACCTGCCGTCCGCAACGACTGTGGATGACATCAAGGACATGCTTTTCGTTGCCCGGGACAGTAAATTAAAAGGTATCACCATGTTCCGGGATTCATCCATGACAGGGGTTTTGAGTGATTCAGCGGCCAATGCGGCAAAAAAACCCGGCATCCCTTTCTCAGACCTGGCTGAGCGGCATGGTTCAACCTTCAAGTTCAGCGGTCCCGCCTCGTTATATGTAACGGCAAACAAGGGTGAAAAAGGACATGTGCGTGAAGTGTTCATCAACACAACCAAATCAGGTTCCACAATCCATGGCATGTGTGAATCTTTAGGCCGTGTCATTTCCGTGGCACTGCAGCATGATTACCGCCTGGTTGGCAAAATAGCAAACACCCTTGAGGATATCTCTTCAGACAGTGTCTGGAGCAATAACTCCATGGGCAGGGTTTTCTCAATCCCTGCAGCCCTGGCTAAAGTGCTTGATCACTGCGCCCCGGAAATCAACGGCAAGGAAGATCCGGATCCGTATGAAGAACCGTCGTCCTATTCTTCCTGCCCCGCCTGCGGTAAACTGACATTGCGCCGCAGCGGCGGCTGCAGCCAGTGTGTGGGCTGCGGCTATTCAACGTGTTAATTTTTTCAGGAGGATGGGAAACGTCCAGAGCGGCATACCCTGTCGAGGCTGCAAACATTTATGCCGGTGGCCTGGAACACTTTGACCTGCCTGAAATCGTAAACTTATCCCCCCTGGCTTGTGTCTGTCAGCGGCATGGATCAAGCTCTGGTAACTTTGCAACATGGCTGGAAATTTTACCTGTGTGCTCTTTTTTTCTTTTCCCGCAGGAGACAGAGCTGTTTTCATCGCTGACAGGCACCGGTCATTTTAACCTTGCATAAATTTATATTGTTTTACCGACGCTGCAGTTGACCGATAGATCCAGACTATCTCACCGTCACTGGCAACCGTAAAGAATTACGTGGTTAACTTATTCTGGAGCGCCTACAGGTTCTGAAGGGGAGCAAATATATTGCCCGGCCTGGATATATTCTTAATGTAATCAGATTGTAGATGCTCTACAGCTCATAAGGATCCGTGCCTGTTCGTGCAAAACTTTTTTGCTCCATTTCCAAAATTTTATGGTATTGTTTGTCGCGACTTGAACCATACTCGGATAAAAAATACGATAATTCTGATATTATAGTTATGTGATCAGCGGGAAACGCCGGCATTATAGCGGTTTCCCCTTTTTACATGCCCCTGAAAATTACAAGCAATAAGCAGACTGCAATGCCGAACCGGCTTAAAATCGATATTGTCCTGGTACCTCTCCTGGCTGCCGTAACTGTTGTTCTTTATGCCAACACTTTCGACAGCCCATTTGCTCTGGATGACTACCACAACATCATCGCAAACAGGCCTATCCGGATTACTGAAATTTCACTGGAAACCCTGAGCGAAATCGTTCAGAACAGCCTTCTGGAAAGGCGGCCGGTGGCAAATATAAGTCTGGCCCTGAACTATTATTTCCACCAGTATGACGTAACCGGGTATCACCTGGTCAACATTGCGATTCATGTTTTAAACGGTATCCTTCTCTATTTTTTCATCCATTTTACACTTAATTTTGCACCCGGATCCCTGTCACCTCAGAATAAAGGACTGATCGCATTTTCTGCCGCCCTCATGTGGCTTGTTCATCCCCTGCAGACCCAGTCGGTTACCTACATCATCCAGCGTATGAACAGTTTGGCCGCCATGTTCTATCTATTAAGTTTCATGTTCTATATCTGGGCCAGGATAAGTAAACATAAACTCGTCATTTTCACCATGGCATGTGGCGCTCTGGCTGCAGGAATTCTTGCAATCGGCTCAAAGGAAAATGCTGTCATGCTTCCGGTTTTTATTCTTCTCTATGAATGGTACTTTTTCCAGGATCTGCGTTTTGACCTCAAAAAACATCATTATCTGATTCTCGGCATACTCATTTTATTCCTCCTTGCTGCTGTCTTTTTTTACCTGGGGACAAATCCCTTAAATGTTGTGGCAGGGTATGGCGGTCGCGATTTCAACCTCCAGGAGAGGTTGTTAACCCAGTTGCGTGTTGTGGTTTCATATGTAACCATGGTGTTATACCCCCTGCCCTCCCGTTTGACGCTTGAACATGATTTTCCGCTCTCTTACAGCCTCGTTAACCCCCTTACCACATTATTTTCCCTGTTTGCTCTTACAGGTATAACTGCAGCGGCCCTTCTCCTCTCGAAACGCGAGCGCATTCTCTCATTCTGTCTCCTGTGGTTTTTGGGGAACCTGCTGATAGAATCCTCCATCATTCCCCTTGAAATTATCTTTGAGCACAGAACCTATCTTCCTGCCATGATGCTTGTATTCCTTTTTGTTTTTATTGCTTTCAGACTGATTGGAAACAATTTAGTCAAAATTCTGCTGCTTAT
>JAWVYE010000047.1:0-7915 GCA_033722905.1 Desulfobulbales bacterium | reverse complement strand
GGAGTAAAAGGGTTGCCAATTGTCTGCTGCACCAGCTGAAAAGAAAAAGAAACTTGAGGCAATAATCGCCCGGCAAAAGCGGGCGGCTGTCGCCTGTTCCGGCGGGGTGGACAGTACATTCCTGCTGCAAGTCACCCATGATGTCCTGGGTCATGATAATACCATCGCTGTCTTTGCTGAGACACCTTTGCTGCCCCCGGGAGAAGTTGAACAGGCAAAGGAAGCTGTTAATCATGTTGGCAGCCGTCTACTCGTAGTAAGCCTCAATCCTTTGCAATGGCCTGAATTTACCGAAAACCCCAGGGATAGATGCTATCTCTGCAAAAAGAAAATCTACCGGAATTTTTTAGAAAAACTGCAGGAGTTGGATTTTAACGTACTGTTCGATGGCACCAACCTGGATGATCTGAGCGATTTCCGGCCGGGCCTGAAAGCGTTGCATGAACTGAATGTGATAACGCCTTTGGCCGATGCCGCCATGACAAAAAATGAAATCCGACAGCTCAGCAGGAGTATGAATCTGCCAAATTGGGATAAATTATCCTCTTCTTGTCTGGCAACAAGGATTGCCACAGGGCAACAAATAGGTGAAGAAAAACTCGGGCTCATAAAAAAATGTGAGAATTTTCTTGAGTCCCTCGGTTTTTTTGGCTGCCGGGTAAGAATAGACAGGGATAATGCAGTAATAGAGGTTTTGGCAGAGGATATGGAACGTTTTACAAAGAGTAAAACAAGGTTCCATGTGTTACAAAAGTTCAATGATTTCAATATAAAAAAGGTCTCTGTCGATATTTGCGGCCGCAAGGGAATTTATTCTTGAAATTTTTCTTGTTGTCGATTCTATTCAAAAAATTATCGGCTGGATTTTTAAAGAGCATATAAAAAAGTCCATTTTTTTTAGGTATAGGGGCAATTTTTTGTTTGACAATCAAGCTATAGTTCGTTAAATCCACAATGAATTTGTTGTATTGGTAAGCCAAAAAAAACAAGGGTACTTATCAAATAATCCAATAAAAAAAGCAAGGAGGAGAAAGGGGCATGAACAAAAGTGATTTAGTAGAAAGCATGGCCAAGGCCGCAGGAATCAGCAAAGCTGCAGCTGAGAAAGGTTTGAATGGAATGTTGGCTTCTATCACCAAGGCATTGAAAAAGGGTGACAAGGTAACACTGGTTGGTTTTGGAACGTTTTCTGTTGCCAAAAGAGCTGCAAGGCAAGGCCGTAATCCTCAGACCGGCAAGATGATCAAGATCTCTGCCAAGAAAGTTGCCAAATTCAAAGCTGGCAGCAAGCTTGCCGATGCTGTAAAGAAGTAATCTACTTAATAAAATTTTGTATAATTCCGGCAGGTGTTATTCCGTAAGACGGAAACAGCACCTGCCGTTTTTTTTATTTTTTATCAGGGGTTATTCCATAGACAGGTCGGGACGTGGCGCAGTCTGGTAGCGCGCATGCTTCGGGAGCATGAAGTCGGAGGTTCAAATCCTCTCGTCCCGACCATCCTCATCAATATCAGTTACTTTGCAGCCCAGTTTGCCTTCCTGCAGAGTGATTTCCAGGTTTCTGCCCACCGACACCTGTTTTATTGAACGTATCAATTTCCCTGGAGATTTCCCGCGCGGCTTAGTCTTGACTACCGCGTAGCCTCGCCCCAGGACAGCCAGAGGGCTCATGGCATCGAGTAGAGTTGTTGCCGAGGCAAGCAAGTTTCGCTTTTTCTTCAGGTGCAGCTGCATGAGGAACTGGAGCCGTCTGGCAAGTTCATTTGTCCACTGCTGCTTGTAGGCAAGTTGCTGGACCGGGCTAAGCTTATGCAGCCTGCCTGAAAGAGACTCAAGCTGCATACTGCGGCTGTACAGATAACTTTTATACCCATGCACGAGGGAAGAGTACACATTGTCCAGATACATGAAATTATGGTTGATAATGGCTCTGGGATCACCAAGCAGGCGCTGTTGATAAACAACCTGGTGCCGCATTTCACGAATTTGCTGCAGCAGGGTTCTAGACAGTATAAGTCTGAGCCCCTGGACATGTTTTGCAAGTGACTCTTTGTCAGGTATTATTGCTTCGGCAGCTGCAGATGGTGTCGGGGAGCGCATATCAGCTACAAAATCGGCAATGGTAAAATCAATTTCGTGACCAACGGCTGATACAACAGGAATGTCCGATTCATAAATGGCCCGGGCCACTCTCTCTTCGTTGAAGGGCCAAAGATCCTCAATGGAGCCTCCACCCCGGCAAATGACAATAATATCTGATCGTCTGCCCCGGTTGATCGCTGTAAGTGCCTCGCATATTTCCGGAGCAGCTTCACTGCCCTGGACCCTTACCGGAAAAATTTCAATGGCCTGGGACGGATAACGGTGCAAGGCGACTTTCAGGAAATCATGGACAGCAGCTCCATCAGGGGAGGTGACCAGGGCGACCCTGGAAGGGAATTGGGGGATTTCTTTTTTGTGGTCCTGATCAAAAAGGCCCTCCCGGGAGAGTTTTAACTTGAGGTTTTCAAAGGCAACCTGGAGATCACCGGTGCCCAGCCGTTCTATATAATCAATAATCAACTGGTATTCGCCTCTCGGTTCATACACAGAGATGCGCCCCCGGCAGACTACCTGCATGCCATCAGCCGGCATTTCCTTGAGGTATTTCTGTTGAGGCTTGAACAGCACGGCTTTGAGTTGGGAGTCCTCGTCCTTGAGGGTAAAATAAACATGCCCTGAATAGGGCCGGCGTAAGTTGGAAATTTCTCCACTGACCAGAATAAAGGGAAATTCAGTCTCCAAAATCCCCCGAATTGACCGGGTCAGTTCTGTGACAGTCAAGATTCTTGGTTTTGGTAAATCAAGCATAGCGGGTATTGTCTTCGCTTCTGTTGTAAAGGTTTTTTCCTCGATGTGGCAGGATGTTAAAGCTGTAAAAAATATAAAAATATATTGTAACCTTTAAGTAAAGTGTCATAGTATATTTTTTTTGGAAAATTCTTGTGAAAAGCCGGATGCTTTTTTTTTCAGTCAATATTATAGTAGACGGCTTTGACCCGGCATAGGGGTACACGGAATTTCCATTTGCCGGGTTTTAAAACCAGACGTGCCCGGTGCAAAACCGAAAACAGTAAACGGCTTGAAATAAGGTAATAGGCCGGATCAGAGTTAAACAGGGATACAGAATGAGCACACAGAGTTTTTTCAGCAAAAAGGATATTCAGGCGCAACAACCGGATACACCCAGGGGGCTCCTCGAAGAATTGAACCTTCCCCCGGGGATGATTACCGCTATCAGGAATAATAAAACTCAAATTCAGATTGGACTGATATGTATTGTGGTCCTGGTTTTGGGATGGATTTATTATGACTACCATACTGAAATGCAGGATAGAAAAGGTGCCTCTCTGCTCGCTTCAGGACTGCAGGTGGAGGCAGCTGATGAGCGGGTCAGGGCGCTTGAGAATGTTATCGAGGAATATGGTGGTACCGATGCGGCCCGCTGGTCTAAGCTTGAACTTGCACATATAGCCAACTCCGAAGGAAGGTTTGAGGAAGCGGTTGCAAAATATAAAGAGGTACTGGACGCTCTGTCGGCCGACAATCCCCTGGTGCCTCTGACAAGGCTGAACCTGGCACAGAGTTACGAGCAGGCCGGCCAGTATGATCAGGCTATAGCCCAGTACAAGACCTTGAAAGATTCCACCGGGTTTGCTCAGCAGGCCTATATGGGGCTGGGCAGGCTGTATATGGAAAAACAAGACACGGTTCAGGCCCATAAGGTGTATACAGAACTTTTGAGCAGCCTCAAGGACGCCACTACACCTGACCCTGGACTGACGGCACGTCTGGAAGCCAAGATAGCGGCCCTGGATGCTGAAAAACCTGCTGCCCCTTCCCCGGCAGAAAATAATTAATAGCTGCGCATGCCTGTATGGAGATCATATATCCATTGACTGATATGACCCAATGGTCAAGGGAAGCTACCGTCAGCGGCAGAACCATAGCCCTGGTTCCGACAATGGGCTACTTTCATGAAGGGCATTTGAGCCTGATGCGGCTTGCCGGCCGGCTTGCCGATTATGTTATTGTCAGCCTTTTCGTAAATTCCCTGCAATTTGGAGCTAACGAAGATTTCAGCAGGTATCCCCGCAATTTGGATAGGGATGCCGGGATGGCTGAAAAAGAGGGTGTTGACATCCTTTTTGTACCTTCAGAAGGGGAGATATACTCTCCTGACTTCAATGCCCGCGTCACTATCGGAGGAATTACAGAGACCCTGTGCGGCCGGCAGCGGCCGGGACATTTTGAAGGTGTAAGCACAGTGGTCGCCAAGCTCTTTAATATTACCAGGCCCCATTTTGCTGTATTCGGCCAGAAAGATTTTCAGCAGCTATGCGTTGTCAGTAAAATGGTCAGGGATCTGAACTGGGATATTGAGATTGTGGCGCATCCCATTGTCCGGGAAGATGACGGACTTGCCATGAGTTCCCGTAATGCCTACCTCTCAACCGAAGAGCGGCGTAAAGCCCTTTGTCTGCACAAGTCTCTTCAGCATGCTGAAGCCAGGTTTGCTGGTGGCATAACTGATGCCGGGCAGATAATATCCGAGATCAGGGATATTATTTCTGAAAATTCCGGGGTTAGTGTTGACTATATCTCTATTGTTGATAAAGATGATTTATCTGATAAGCAGGAGATTGATTCGAATAGTGTACTGGCCCTTGCTGTAAGAGTAGGCGAAACCAGATTAATAGATAATTGTTTCATGGGAAACCATCCCAAGGCAAGTAATTGATCGCGGTGTGCAATAATGAAAAGACACATGTTGAAATCCAAGATTCACCGGGCAACCATAACAGAGGCAGACCTGAATTATGAGGGGAGCCTGACCATTGATAAAGAACTCCTGGAAGCCGTTGACCTGCACCCTTATGAACGGGTCATGGTCTATAACATCAACAACGGAGAACGGTTTGACACCTATGCCATTGAGGGAGCGGCCGGCTCCGGGGTCATCGGTTTAAATGGTGCCGCAGCCCGCAAGGGTCTTGTCGGTGATCAGATAATCATTGTCAGTTATGCCTTCTATTCTGCAGAGGATTTAAGTACCTATGCCCCGAAAATTATACTCTTGAACAAATCAAACAAGATAAAAAAATGGCTTCATAAATAGGTTGGGCATTATTACGCAGACATGTTTGGATATTTTGCGGGTGGTTCGGCTATGAAAAAACGGAGCAGGTTGGTACGAATTGTCTGTTTAAACTTTCAGGATGAGAGAACAAATGCCAGTAATAATAAAGCGCAATATACAGTTCAGCCGCAATCGTCCATAAATTATTGACGTCAGCAAGGAGAATGCAAAATGCCGGGCTTTGAAGTGTTTGGTGACAAAGAAAAGCAGGAGATTATGGAAGTGCTAGATACCGGGGTGTTGTTCCGATATGAGTTTGGTGAGCAGCGCAAAGGCATATACAAGGTTCGTACCTTTGAGGAGAATTTTGCCAAGTATACCGGGGCTGGATATGCCCAGGCAGTGACCTCGGGAACTGTTGCCTTGAAGGTGGCACTCGCAGTGCTCGGAGTCGGCCCGGGTGACGAAGTAATTACCCAGGGATTTACCTTTGTGGCTACCTGGGAGGCCATTTTTGACATAGGTGCCACCCCTGTTTTTACGGAAGTCGACAAGACGCTTAACATGGACCCAGCGGATTTGGAAAAAAAGATAAGCGAGAAGACCAAAGCAATAATACCGGTGCACATGCTGGGATCCGGCGCCAGAATAGACGAGATCATGGCAATTGCCGACCGGCATGGCATCCCGGTTATTGAGGATACGGCCCAGGCCGCAGGCGCAACATGGCGCGGCAAACATCTGGGAACATTCGGCACATGCGGTACCTTTTCATTCGATGCTGTCAAAACGCTGACCACCGGAGAAGGGGGGATGGTCATAACCGATGATGAAAAGATCTGGCGCAACATGTCGGAGTACCATGATCATGGCCACGATCATGTGCCCAATCCAGGCGGCAGGGGAGGTGAAGGCAGGAGCTTCATCGGTTTCAATTACCGCATGATGGAACTCCAGGGCGCCATTGGTATAGCCCAGCTGGCGCAACTGGACCATATAATCGCATCCCAGCGGAAAAACAAAGCAGCCTTAAGGGATTCTGTCAGCAAGCTGCCTGGTGTGACATTCAGAACCCTGGTGGATGAAGAAGGTGATTCTGCAACATTTCTGGCCTTTTTCCTTCAGAGTCGTGAAAAAGCCCAGACGGTTAACAGCGTTTTGCAGGATAACGGGGCCGGTGCCATCTATTTTGCTGATAATACCTGGCATTATTATCCCAAATGGGAACACTTGATTGAAGGGGAAACAATCTGCAAAAGCGGCTGGCCTTTCAAACATGTGGATGGCAGGAGAAGGGTTATCTATGATACCCAGGATTTGCCCAAGTCTGCTGAAATCATGAACAGGCTGCTTGTCTACCAGGTGCCTGTCAAATTGCCTGAAGAGCGATTGCAGCAGATAGATGCTGCCCTTGAAAAGGCTGCTGCTGAGATCAGCCAGCCCGGATAGTTGCATCTCTTCTGATTGTATGAGCTTCAAATGAAGTTTGCGATGGAAGCCCAAAGACAGTTCCTGCAGGAAAATAACCCTACCACCGGGCTGGAGAATAACGTCAACCAATTCCTGTCCGGGATAAATCCCTTAATCTGGCTGGCCCTGGTCGGCACCCTGTTTTTCGCCGCAGCAGCCAAAGGTGAAGATTTCTACGGCAGCATGTATGTAGAGGATTCTCTGGTCCATTACATTCAACCGGAGCAAAAATGGCATGGGATTCCCATCATAATGATTCCCGGTTTGAACCTTTCTTCCTACATCTATGTAACCACCCCTGATGGGCGTAACGGCTGGGCCCAGGCCTTTGCGGCAAAAGGCTTTGATGTCTATGTGATCAACGACCCTGATTTTGATTTTCTCAAAGGCGGCTTCAGCGTCAGTCCTTTCATCGTGCCTACTGAAGGGGCTCCTCCTTTGGATCCCTCCTCTTCGCAGGCATGGCAGAATGATGTCTGGCGACGTTGGGGTTTTGGGGAATCCGAGGGTAATCCTTACCCAGATACCCGGTTTCCCACCGACTATTTTGCCGTTTTCAAGGCCAACTTTCCATATGTAAGCAGTTCTGCAACCAGCTATGCGGATGCCATTGTTGCCCTGCTGCAGACTACCGGGCCGGCTGTGCTGATGGCCCACTCCGCCGGCGGGCCGCAGGCGGTTAATGCGGCACTTGCCCGCCCCGACCTGGTTCGCGGTTTTATTATGATCGAGCCCACCAATCCTCCTGACGGGGATGATTTCCCTGCCTTGGCAGGCATGTCCATGTTCGGTGTCTATGGCGACTATATAGATTCAAGGAACCAGGGTTCCCGCAAGGCAGGGACGGAAGCTGCTGCAGTACTGTTCAGCCAGAACGGTGGAGTCGGCGAGGTGGTTTCGCTGCCTGACGACCTGGGAATAAACGGTAACACCCACCTGATGATGCAGGACAATAACAATCTATTCATTGCCGATCTGATCATTACCTGGCTCTGTGAGCACATCAGCCCTGCCATCGGAGATACCAATGGTGACAATCTGGTCGACCTGGCCGATGCAATCCTGGCTCTGCAGGTACTGACGGGCAGTAAACCTCCGGCTCTTTCACCCAGGGCAGATATTAACCAGGACAGCAAAATAGGGCTGGAGGAGGCAATTAATACCCTGCAGGTAATTTCCGGCCTCAAACCTTAAATTTCGGGGACACCATACTTAATTCAATTTTTGGAACCCGGATTTTTGTTATCACCATACTTACTTTTAATATATCAAATATTTTCTTAATAATTTAAGTATGTTAAAATAGCCTTTGAAAGGCGCTTTTGT
>JAWVYE010000046.1:0-8031 GCA_033722905.1 Desulfobulbales bacterium | reverse complement strand
CTGTTAAATGACTTGATAGCCAAGATGGGAGAGAATATAACAGTGAGGAAATTCGCCCGCTTTCAGGTGGGGTCGGATTCCTGATTTTAGGATACCTTAATAATGTAACCTGTAATTTTTCCGGGGAAAACAGATGCCTGCTAATCCTTACAAAGGAGGCCTGTTAAAACTCAGTGGTGAAGCCCTCATGGGTGACACTGATTTTGGCATCAGCACCGATGTGTTGAACTATGTTGCAGGTGAGGTCAAAAAGGTTGTGGAACTGGGCGTTGAGGTGAGCCTGGTTATCGGGGCAGGTAACATCTTCCGAGGGGTTGCCGGGGCTTCGAAAGGCATGGACAGAAGCACTGCGGATAACATGGGTATGCTGGCGACAGTAATTAACAGCCTGGCAATGCAGGATGCCATGGAACGCCATGGTGTAATAACCAGGGTAATGTCGGCTTTTCCCATGCCGAGTGTCTGTGAGGCCTATATCCGGCGCCGGGCCATTCGTCATCTTGAGAAAGGCAGAATAGTGATCTGTGCTGCCGGAATAGGCAATCCCTATTTTACTACTGATACGGCAGCAGTTATCCGGGCGCTGGAAATTGAGGCTGATCTTATTTGCAAGGCCACCAGGGTGGATGGAGTCTATGATAAGGATCCACTCACCAATCCCGATGCGGTTAAATTCGACAGCCTGTCATACTCCGTGGTTTTGCAGAAAGGCCTCAAGGTAATGGATGCCGCTGCCATATCCCTGGCCCAGGATAATAAAAAACCGATTATAGTCCTGAATATGAATATACCATCCAATATCAAAAAGGCAGTGTCTGGGGAACATGTCGGCACAATAGTCCAGTAATTGAAAACTATGCAATTCCGGCAATGCCAGGGAGCGGAAATCTCCGGCCTGTGGCGGCTAACCGAAAGGAGAGTGTGATGGCGAGTGAAATAATAAACGACATGGCTGAAAAAATGAATAAAAGCCTGGAAACGTTCAAACAGGAACTGACCAGGATACGTACAGGCCGTGCTTCATTGTCACTTCTTGACGGAATCAAGGTTGAAGCCTACGGGTCCGTAATGCCGCTGAATCAGGTAGGAACCCTGACTATTCCCGAAAGCAGACAGATTGCAATTCAGCCCTGGGATCCTCAGGTTATGGCAAGTATCGAGAAAGCTATCCTGAAGTCAGAGCTGGGCTTAACCCCGGTAAGTGACGGCAAAGTCATCCGTATCAATATCCCGCAGCTGACAGAAGAACGACGCAAGGAACTTGTCAAGGTAGTGAAGAAGATTGCCGAGGAATACCGTGTCGCTGTCAGGAATCACCGGCGGGATGCCATAGATAGTTTTAAGAAACAAAAGAAAAATAAAGAAATCTCCGAGGACGAGCAATTTAAACTTCAGGATGAGGCCCAGAAAGAAACAGACAGTTATATCGCAAAAATAGATGAAGTGGCCCTTGAAAAAGAAAATGAAGTTATGGAGGTTTAGCTCATCGTCTGAAGAGTGCAATAACTTGTTATGCTAGCGAATCCGGTTTTGGATCCTGAGATGATCCCCCGCCACGTTGCCATAATTATGGATGGCAACGGCAGATGGGCTAAACAGCGTAATCTGCCGAGAATTATGGGGCACAAAGCTGGGTCCGAATCAGTCAAAGAAATTGTCAGAACTGCCAGGGAGTTGAATCTGGAGATTCTCACCCTCTATGCTTTTTCAACAGAAAATTGGAAAAGGCCTTCCGTTGAGGTCCAGGGTCTTATGACCTTGCTCAAGACCTATCTTAAAGCAGAACTGAAAAACATGCTGGAAAATAATATTTCCCTGCAATGTATCGGGGAGATAGAAAATTTACCGGCCGATGTGCAAAAAATTCTCACCGGGGTCATGCAGGAGACCTCTGAGCAGACAAAAGACAAACCAGGTCTCATTCTTAACCTGGCCTTGAGCTATGGCAGCCGCTCCGAGATAGTCAGGGCTGCTCGTATCATGGCCGAAAAATGTGTCAGCGGGCAGTTTGAGCCGCAAGACTTTTCAGAAAAGCTTTTTGCTTCACATCTTTATACCAGGGGGCAGCCTGATCCAGATTTGCTTATCAGGACCGGTGGTGAGGCGCGCCTGAGCAATTTTCTCCTCTGGCAGCTGTCTTATGCTGAACTTTATATAACTGAAACCATGTGGCCGGACTTTAAGGGTGAAAATCTCATCGAGGCGATAAGAGACTATCAGGGCAGGGAGAGAAGATTCGGTCAAACCAGCGAACAATTGCAGGCGGAATAAACAATGGGCAGAATTGTCACGGGACTTTTTCTTGCCGGGGGCTGGCTTTTATTGCTGCTTATCGGGAGCCATCCCCTTTTTTGCCTTGCCATCACCGGGGTTGCAGTGGTGGCACTCTATGAGTTTTTGCGAATGAGTTCTCCTGAGGCTGAAAAGAAATATATTCCCGTTATTCTCATTATCGGGACTTTGCCGCTTGCTGCCGCTGCATTGTGGGGCGGTGATGCACTGGCAACCAGCCTGTTTCTGACATTTATGCTGTTAATTGTTTTAACAGTTGCAGCTTTTCCATCCCTGGAAAACAGTCTGCTTTTTTTGTCAAGGTTATGGTTTGCTGTTTTTTATATAGGTTTTTGCGGGGCCCATTTAATTCTGTTGCACGCCTTAACCCAGGGAGTTTACTGGCTGCTTTTTCTGACAGCCATAACCGCTTTTTCTGATACATGTGCGTATTATGTCGGGCGGTCTTTGGGCAAATCCAAGCTTTATCCAGCTCTTAGCCCTGGCAAAACAAAGGCCGGTGCTGTCGGCGGCATTATCGGCGGAATGCTTGGAGGCCTTGTGGTGGCAGCCTTTCTTTTTACGGGGGCGAACCTTGCAATGATAGCTTTACTTGGTATGCTTTTAAGTGTAACGGGTATTATCGGTGATCTTATTGAATCGCTCTGCAAGCGTGTAGCAGGGGTGAAAGATTCCGGGCGGATTTTACCCGGCCACGGCGGGGTTCTGGACCGTTGTGACAGCCTGCTGCTGACAGCCCCGGCATTATATTATGCCATATACTGGTGGCAGCCCGTTTTATTAAAGTAGTTGTCACTCCGTTTTTGTGCTGCTTATGTTTATGATATTCGGATTTCATGGAAAATAAAAAAATAGTCATCCTTGGTTCCACCGGTTCCATAGGCAGAAATGTTCTCAAAATTGCCGCCGACTTTCCGCAATATTTTAACGTGGTAGGGCTGACAGCCGGTAAAAATATAGACCTTCTTTATCAACAGGTACAAGCCTTTGCACCCCGGGTTGTTTCGGTTGCCGCTGAAGCAGCGGCAGCTAAGCTCAAAACGCTGTTAGGCCCTGCCGATAAAACCGAAATAGTCTGGGGCCAGGCCGGTAATGATCTTGTGGCATCTCTGCAGGAGGCAGACACAGTCGTTTCAGCCATGGTGGGAGCTGCAGGCTTGCGGCCGACCCTTGCCGCGATCAGGTCCGGCAAGAATATTGCCCTTGCCAACAAAGAGACCCTTGTGATGGCGGGGCGCCTCATCATGTCTGAAGTTAAAAAACATCAGGTCAGGCTGCTGCCCATTGACAGTGAACACAGTGCCATTGCCCAGGCCCTTGAAGCAGGGCGTAAAGAGGATGTCGCCCGTATTATCCTTACTGCCTCGGGCGGCCCTTTTTTGAACGTGGAGCGGGAAAGCCTTTGGCAGGTTACTCCTGAACAGGCCCTGCACCACCCTAATTGGGATATGGGCCGTAAGATATCCATTGACTCCGCGACCCTGATGAACAAGGGACTTGAGGTTATAGAAGCCTATTGGCTTTTTGATGTTGCCCTGGAAAAGATCGAGGTGCTCGTGCATCCCCAGAGCATAGTCCACTCTCTCGTTGAGTTTGTTGACGGTTCTGTGGTGGCGCAACTTGGTATCCCTGATATGCGGGTCCCCATAAGCTATGCCCTTTCCTATCCGGAAAGGCTTGATACAGGGCTTTCACGCCTGAATTTGACCGAATGCAGTAATTTGAGTTTCAGCAAGCCTGATACAAAACGGTTTCCTGCCCTGAAGATTGCTGCGGAAGCCTGCAGAGCAGGTGGTTGTTATCCTGCTGTGCTCAATGCGGCAAATGAGGTCGCGGTTGAGGCGTTCCTTGAAGGTAAATTGAAATTTCCGGAGATTGCTGAAGTGGTGGCTGCGGTCATCGCCCGGATGGATTACATCGCGGATACGGATTTTGAAACAATTCTGGAAGCCGATCATGGCGCCAGGCGTGAATCCGCTGAAGTCATACTGGATATGACAAAACAGTCTGTCGGGACAGGCTGAAAGAATATTCGCCGCTAGGACAGATGCTGCCAGCGGAAACAGAATAAAGGTTTTTTGCAAAGATGAACACCCTCATATCTTTTATCATTGTTCTTGGTTTATTGATTTTTGTGCATGAATTCGGCCATTTTATCTGGGCCAAGTTTTTCGGGGTCAGGGTTTTGAAGTTTTCCCTGGGATTCGGCCCCAAACTGATCAGCAGACAGTATGGCGAAACAGAATACCTGGTCAGCGCTTTTCCCCTGGGCGGCTATGTCAAAATGTTCGGAGAAAATCCGGGAGAGTTGGCTGAGGAAAAACTGGCCCCGGCCGAGCTTAAACGTTCCTTTGCCACGCGGCCTGTCTGGCAGCGTTTTATTATTGTGGCCGGGGGGCCTGTTTTCAACATTATTTTCGCCATGTTCCTTTTTACGTTTATTGTGCTGGTGGCAGGTTTGCCAATGCCGGTCGAAACCACGAAAATCGGCGGTGTCAGCCAGGATGCTCCCGCGGCAGAGGCAGGCTTGCAGGCGGGGGACACCATACTTGCCATTGACGGCACCGAAACCAGGCGCTGGGAAGATGTTTCGCTGTTAATTAAAAACAGCGGGGGAAGAGAAGTTGTTCTCACCGTGGACCGTGAGGGCCGCAAACTCGATATTGCCCTGACGCCACGCATGGAAAAGACCCGCAATATTTTTGGTGAAGAGATTGGCGAGCGCTTCATGATCGGTATTGCCAGATCCGAGGAAGTTACCTATGAAAAGGTCGGCGTTGTTGATTCCTTGAAGTCAGGCATTAATCAGACATGGAACTGGATGTATCTCACGATAATGGGTTTGATTAAAATCATCCAGAAAGTAGTGCCGGCCTCCGAATTGGGAGGCCCCATACTTATTGCCAAGATTGCCGGTGAACGGATGGAGGCCGGCTGGGTAAACTTCCTTTATTTCATGGGGGTGTTAAGCGTTAACCTTGGAATATTGAATCTGCTGCCAATTCCCATCCTGGATGGTGGTCACCTTGTGTTTTTCTCAGTTGAGGCAGTTTTGCGCAAACCCCTTAACCTGAGGACAATGGAGATCCTGCAGCAGGTTGGTCTTGTCCTGTTGGGAACCCTGATGATTTTTGTTTTTTACAATGACCTGGTCAGGGTGTTCAGCGGCTGAGAGGATATTTTTATTTATTATGAAATATAATGTGGTGAAACGGTGCTTTTAGCGCAGCTATGATCCATACTGAATATTTCTCGCAATGTTCATTTTTATGCTTGCCATTATACCCGGGTTTTAAAGGGGCAAAGAAACGAACCGGCAGCGAAGCGGCGAAGAAAAGGCAGCCGTTCATTTGGTTTCGCCATTAACAAAACTCCCCAGTGTTTATACCCTATAGGGAGCTGCGTAAAATAACCGGACGCTGCGCAAGTCGTCCGTTTGCGGCGGACGGAGACAGCCGGAGTCTACGCCATTTTACGGCGCCGCTTATCTCGCCGCTGCTCGGCTGCATGAAACGGCTTTTTTGGCAGAACCGTATGCTGGGAGATATTTTTAGAGGCTAAAAAATTATTTCCATAATATGCAGGCATGGCTCACACTGGAAAAAAGATCAAGGATGTAAACCATCCGGTAATACTGGCCCTGGAAACTGCCACCATGTGTGGCAGCGTGGCCATAATTTCCGGCAAACGGTGCCTGGCGGAATTTTCACTGCAATCGGGTGAGACCCATTCCCGCAGACTGCTGGCAGCTGTCGACCGTTTACTGCAGGAGGCAAAAATAGACTGTACCGCAGTTGATGCCGTCGCGGTGAGCCAGGGACCAGGAAGTTTTACCGGTTTGCGCATAGGGCTTGCAACTGCAAAGGGTCTGGCAATGGCTGCAGGAACAAAAGTAATAGGAGTTGGAACCCTTGACGGACTGGCAGCACAGATTTTCACCCATGGGGACATGTTGATCTGCCCGGTGCTGGATGCCAGAAAGAAGGAGGTTTACACCGGTTTTTACAGGGGCGACAGCAATGGTATCCCCAGACTGCAGGGAGAATACCTGGCCATAAGTCCTGCGGATCTGTGCGCGGTGATAGATGAACCGGTGCTCTTTTTGGGAGACGGCATAACGCTCTATGGTGATCTTTTCCGCGCTGAACTTGCTGACCTGGTTATTGTGCCGCCGGCAGGCATATTTTTCCCCAGGGCGGCTGCTGTCGGACTTCTGGCCCTGGAGAAATGGCACAGGCATGAGTTTCTCGATGCCGCAGGATCAGAACCTTTATATATCAGGCTGTCCGAGGCTGAAATGCTTTTTGGCAAATAAAGATTAATAACGGATGCCGGATGCTGGGTACTGGATAAAAAATAAAATGATCACGCGACGCCAAACAAGACTGATCAATATCGGCTCTGTGCCTGTAGGAGGCGATGCCCCTATCACGGTGCAGTCCATGACCAATACCGACACCCGCAAGGTGGAAGAGACCGTTTCCCAGATTAAAGGCCTTGAGGCTGCAGGGTGTGAACTGATCAGGGTTGCCGTGGTGGACATGGAAGCGGCCGGCGCCATCCGCTCGATTAGGGACCAGATACAGATCCCCCTGATCGCTGATATTCATTTTGATCATAGGCTGGCTGTTGCCAGTATGGAAAACGGCGCCCAGGCCATCAGAATAAATCCCGGCAACATAGGCGGCGCGAAAAAACTTGCCAAAGTTGTAGATGCTGCAAAGGCCCATGCGGTTCCCATAAGGGTCGGGATAAACAGCGGCTCCCTGGAAAAGGACATATTGAAAAAGCACGTCCATCCCACCCCTGAGGCTTTAACGGAAAGTGCTCTGCGTAATGTGAGACTGCTGGAAAGTCAGAATTTTCATGAGATGAAGATCTCCATCAAGTCTTCTGACCCCCTTACTACTGTAGAGGCTTACCGGCAGCTGGCATCCAGGTGCGATTATCCTTTTCACCTCGGGGTAACCGAGGCCGGTGGCCTGATTGCCGGTACGGTAAAATCAAGCGTTGCCCTGGGCACACTGCTTTATGAAGGCATCGGGGATACATTCCGTATTTCACTGACACGGGACCCGGTGGAAGAGGTGAGGGTCGGGTACGAGATTTTGCGCTCCCTGGACATCAGGCACCGCGGTCCGGAACTCATATCATGTCCCACCTGCGGGCGCTGCCAGGTTAATCTTTTCAACCTGGCCGAAGAGGTGGAGCGCCATATCCAAACCATGGAAACTCCTTTGAAGATAGCTGTTATGGGTTGTGTAGTCAACGGACCGGGTGAGGCAAAAGAAGCGGATATCGGTGTGGCAGGCGGCAAGGGAGTGGGAATAATTTTCAAGAAAGGCAAGCTGTTCAAAAAGGTATCTGAAAATAAGCTGTTGGAAGTTTTTCTCAAGGAGCTTACTTTAATGGCTGGTGCGAAGAAATAACCGGCCTTCTTGTTAACAAGGATATTAGAATGCGCTATTCAGAACTGCTGTTACCTACCTTAAAAGAAACACCCACCGAAGCAGAGGTGGTAAGCCACAGGCTTATGCTGCGGGCAGGATTTATCCGTAAACTGACATCCGGCACCTACACCTATTTGCCCTTGGGGCTGGCCTCGATCCGCAAGTTTGAACAGATTGTCCGTGAAGAGATGAACCGGGCCGGGGCCCAGGAGCTGCTCATGCCCCTGGTGCAGCCGGCAGACCTCTGGACGGAGACAGGCCGCTGGGACAAATACGGCCCCGAATTGCT
>JAWVYE010000045.1:0-8055 GCA_033722905.1 Desulfobulbales bacterium | reverse complement strand
CGTCTTACGCAGCAGCCTGTCAAGACAGGTTCTGACAAAACTTTCCGGGTACAGGACAAATCCGATACAGGTGGTTTTCTCAGCCGGAATGATAGAATAAAAATTTTCATACATGGAGCCATGTCCTCTATTCATTCCTGACCTCGAAATCACGTAGAGATCAATGCCGGGGTAATAAAGACCCGGAGCCTCCATAAACATTCTGGAAGCCCGTGCTGAAATGAGCGTCTGAAAGTGTAATGCTATGTCTCTGGCAGAGAAAACAAAGGTATCAGAGATCTTTTTGACTTCTGCCTTGATGCTCTCCAGTTCTGCCTGCAAATCTGCCTCGTGAACCATGAATACTGCTGAATGCTAGAGCCCTCAAGTTGGACAATATTTATAATATGTTACTGTTTAATTATCTTTAAAACAAATGCTTGAAAATAAAAATCCCCGGGGAGATATAAGCGATGCGGTTCAGGGGTAATATACTTTGCCCCGGGCAGCCCAGGGCTTGGTATTTTCTCTTTTGGCGGATTGAAAACATTCTATTATATCACCCAACTTAGCCTTATTAAAATCCTTAATTTTCAGGCCGACCTGCTGCCCTTTCGTTGCCTCCCTGACGACTGCTTCTTCGATATGCAAAGAGTTTACTTCCCCGGTATATTTAAGGCCCATGGCCCCCAGGATGCGAAAAGAATTGCCGAGTTCCAGTTTGCCTGCCAGGACTTCACATCCCAGAATTATGCCCTTGCGGCTGCTCTTGAAAAGTGCAATGACTCTGGCGGAACCTGTTATTTCCTCCGGGGATTCCTGCGGGATTAAACTTTTGGCAATATTCTCCAGATCGTCAAGCAGCTTGTAAATGATGTCATAAAGTCGGATTTCAACATTGTGCTCAGAAGCAATCTGGTCTATATGGGGCATCAGCCCGACGTTAAAGCCGATAATCAGCCTGCTGCCTGTTTCCGCCATGAATATATCCGACTTATTAACTGCTCCCAGGCCGGAACTAATAACGGTAATTTCGATTTCAGGAAGGGCCATGGCGTTGATGGCGGCAGCAATCGCTTCAGCACAGCCGGCAGTATCGCATTTAAGGACAATTGCCAAACATTTTGCTGCTGACGATTTTTTATACGCCTGTTCCTTATGCCCTGCAACAGTCGCCGCATGCTTTTTCTGCTGTTTTTTACGATGTAGAGCTGTTTTTCTGCTGCCCATGCCAAGCCATCCTCCAGGCACAAACATTCACATCATAAGAAACCGATGCCTGCTTATGGCAAAACTCCACCTTAATGGTGCGGTGCCGCTGTCACTCTCTCATGAGTCCAAGCCTGTAAGCTGAGGGCTCAAGTTTCAATTTCTTTTGATCCTTTCCTATGCAGCCTTTCTGGACATTTTCTTCAGCCTGTTTATACGCCGGCGGATAATCTCAAGTTTTTTCCTGTCCCCCTCTTTACGTAAGGCTTCCCTCTCGGTGCGCAGTCTGACAATTTCCTGCTTCATTTCCTTAACGGTCATTTTTTTCCTGGGACCGGCGGTTTTTTTCTTTTTGGGTTTCTTGACTGGAGTTTCATCCTTAATTCCTCTGGCTTCCCTGACAATATCCAGCAACTGCTCCTTCTTCATGCCTGTCACACCGGTAATACCAGGAACCTCTTCCTTGGCCGCCTCACGAAGCTCCACAACAGTCATCTTATCCAGGGGTTTATCGGCCTGTTTTTCGTTACCTTTAACATCTTCAGCCATAGGTTCTCCTCCAGTTTTTCATTAATGATGTCAATACCAGCTTTTCTTGTATATTATTTTCAAACTTCATGACAGCTGAAAAATTCCGGTACAGTCTGTATGTAACGCACTCCCATCGACTTGTCTATACGGAAGAAATGAAGCGGCGCCGGGAATTATCCATCAGCTCATATTTCCCATCAGCGCCCACCCTTTAGCACCCTTCTGCTTCTCAGCCAGAAAATAATATATACCGCCGTGTTTGCCGCCAGAACAATTATGCCCAAACCGATTTGCATCTTCCTGGTAAGCTGGGCCGGATAAAGGACCGGCACGATATAATGTTCTACAAACCCCGTTGCATATCCCGCCTCTCCACCTTTAACCCGCAACAGATTTTCCAGCGGGGTCAGGGGGCAGATCCAGCCCAGGAACTCTATGGATGCTGCCCAGAAAACCGCTGGGATATGATACCAGGCAATGGAAGGTTTCCAGAAGACAAGAACCCCTCCCAGCACTATAAACACCACAAAAAAGGCATGCAGCAGGACAATAAAATCTGCAAGGTAACCGTAGACCAATTTCCACCTCTAAAAAGGGTGCCCGCAACCAGGGACATATTTTTGCAGATAGGCATCTGTTCAGGCAAACAGGGTTCCGGCTAACAGTTTTCGGCGTATTATTTCCTTGAGGACCATATTTTTCTTCTTAAAACCTTCACGACCATACTGCATATTTGCCTCAATCAGATACCATTTCCCATTACCCTGCAACAGGTCCAGGCCGACATCATTGAAATTGCATTTTCTGGCACACTCCCTGGCCAGTTCCATAACATCCTGCGGTATGTTGTCAAAATCAATCTCGCCTCCCTGGAACAGGTTTGTTCTGAAATCTCCTGCAGGGATCTTGCGCCAGTAAGCCAGAACAGGTTCGTAATTGATAAGAACCACCCGCAAATCCTTTTCATGGGGGATAAATTCCTGGATATAGGCGAATTTCGTGTTTGCAAGATATTCTGCCAGCTGGCTAGAATCATTGATTTTAAACACCCCCCTCCCCCGGGATGATGCCCTGGGGATCTTGGCTATAAAAGGATAGGAATAATCACTTTCAATACGGTCAAACTCTCTTTTCAGGTAAATTGTAGTTTTCGGGTGGGGAATGGAAAGCATGTTGAAAAGCGTGGTCTGCTTCATTTTCTGGCCGGCATAGAGATAGGTCTCGACGCTGGGAAATATCTTCTTGCCCATTGTCGTAAAATACTGGGCATAATTCAGGCTTGGATACAAAATACACTCGGCCGCCAGTATCTTTTGTCTTTCCACCTGCGTATAGTCATGGAAATTAGGTTTCACCCCAAGGGTCAGAACCTCAGGAACACCAACCAGCCTGCTGCCAAAGGCGACATATCTGTCCCGGACGTGTTCTGTTTCATTTATCTTCATTTATCACTATTTACAAATATCGGGTCTGTCATTTTCCATAATGGGTTTCAGACGCCCTTTAACCATAATCTCTGCAAGTCCCTTTTCTATTCCTTGAATAAAGCGGCCTTCACGGAATAGGGGAAACATTACCTCCTTGAGAATTTTATCCGCTGCACCATCCCTGACGAACCATTCGAAAGCTGAACCCGCCTCAATACGTACAGCCCCTTCCGCCATTGCCATAGTAACCAGGAAGCCGTTGCCAAGGCCGAAATGGCCTATTTTCCAAGCCGCAGCAGTTCTTTGGGAAAACTCAGCTATATTTTCGCCTGCAAGGGATGGAACAATAAGCAGATATACCTGGTGACAGGTTTCCCTTTCATACGATTCGAGGCTGTTTGCTATACGAAGTTTGTTTTCCGGTTGCAAAACATCAGCATAGTCAGTCACCCAGCCCTGGCGTTCCAGTACCTTTGGCGAGTCCTGCTCAGGGGAACAAACGGCCAATGACAGAATCAGTACCAGGCACGCAAGACAATACCGAAGTAAATTGCCGGGCACCCTAAAGCGTGATAACTTCATATCCCTGCTCAATATATGGAGCCATACCGGCATGGCCGGCCATGTCGGCAGCTATCCTCAACCCTTCTGCTTCAGCTGCCTCGAGCGCCCCCATTTTAATGGCGCAGGCTCTGCAGACTGCATCAATGATATCCAGTTTTTTTGCCTTTTCATAGAGGGCATGCATTGGGTGTCCGGGTTTGCGCAGCTCAATGATGAGTTTGGTGGCCTCCCCTTCAAGGACAACTTTTACCTCGCCTTCCTTTTCATGCAGGTCTATAGCATTCAAAAGTACATGCACAAAGCAGACCGGGTTGCCTTTGAAGGCAAAAATTGCTGTTTTGTTTGTTTTCATGCCTGTTCCTTGCTCTGGATTATTGAATAATTGTCCGTTCACGACATTTTTTCACCAACAGATTATACCCTGTGTCACAGTACGCCCCTGTAAAAGGCCAGCTTTCTGTGGTAGGGCCTGAATACCTCTAAAATCCGTTCTTTTTCCATGCTGGCAATAGATTTGCCGCTATGACCTGCCCCGGCCAGGGTCTGAACCTCATCCGGTGAAGAACAGCCGACGATTCCCACTGTAATATCTTCGGATAATGCAAAGCGGATCAGGGAATCGGCTGGAATGTTGAATTTAGGCAGGATATAGTGGGAGGCGCCTAATATTTTCATGCCGATGACTGCAATTTTTCTGCGGCGCGCCGCGGTCAGGGTAGTGGTGAGAAACCCTTGCAGCAGTTTTTCTACGGGGTTAACGGGTAGCATGACCGAATCAACGGGCCATTCTGTAACCGCCCTGGCAAGAATGGTTGGATCATGATGCCCGGTTACGCCGATATAGCGGACCTTGCCTGCCTGCTTAGCCCCGACAAAGGCCTCCAATGCACCATGTGGTCCGCTGATGGCAGCAAAGTCATCAGGGGTTCTTAAATCATGGATCTGCCAGAGATCAAGATAATCAGTATGCAGACGCTGCAAGCTTCTTTCAAGGTCTGCAAGAGCGCCCTTCTTGTCACGCATGGCTGATTTGCTGGCCTGAAAAATCTGCAGCCGGGCTGCAGGGTTTTCCTTCCAGATTGAACCGAGGTAGGTCTCGCTGTCCTGATAGGCCGGCGCAGAATCAAAATAGGTTATTCCCCGGGCAAGTGCTTCCAGTATTACTTTACGGGCATGGGGTGAGCGCCCTGTTGTCCGCAGAATACCCTCACCACCCAGACCGACTGCAGTTACCTGCCGGCCGCCGGCAACAAAGTTTTTTTTCTGGATCACATCGGCCATTATTTTTTCAAGTTTCTGCTCAAACAAACCGGGGGAATTGGGCCCAGCGGACAAACCACAGCTTTGAACCTTTTTCACTATCCAGGCAGACAATACCGCTGTTCTGAAACTGCAATACCATTCTTTCCGTTGATCCGCTTACCAGGTACGACACCAGCCTCTCCAGAAACGGAAGATGGCCGACAACCATCAAGTCCTCCCCGTTGTCAATGGCAGCGGCAAACATGCTGACATCATCCATGGGTGCAAGACCTGCCGCTTTGCTGATTCCAGCTTCCGGCTTAATGGCTTCGGCAAAGATCTCAGCGGTCTGCAATGCCCTTTTTTTACCGCTGTGGATGATACTTTTTACCTGGACATAATTTTGGGCGGCCACAGAGGCCATGGCCCTGGTTTCAGCCAGTCCCTCCTCTGAAAGACCTCGTTCTGGATCTTTCTCCCTTGGCAGGCTTTTCCCGTGCTGTATTAAAAACAGTGCCATCCCTTCTTTCCTGTAGTTATTCTTTTACATAGTTCCGGGTGCACCTAATTCTCTTTCTTTTTCACAATAACCCAGAGGGCGTGGATCATACCCGGAATGAATCCCAGAATGGTGAGAAGTATATTAATCCAGAAATGCATTGCCAAACCCACTGTCAGGAACACGGCCAGAGGCGGCAGAAATATGGCCAGCACAATACGCAGGAGATCCATATGAATTTCCCCTACTCTTCAAGCATTGTCTTGATAAAGGAATTGGCCTCGCCAATTGACCTCTCCATCTCACGCACCAGCTCGGCAATATCCGACTCAACGTTGACAAGTTCTCCCTGCAGCGAGGCTATGGCTTTGGCATTCAGGTTGTGCTTCAGGTACAGTACCTGGTCCCCTAATGCTCTAAGCACCGGGTCTATTTTCTTCTCCGCCCTGTGCATGGCTTTAATCAGCTGATTATACTGGCTTCTGGTTGCCTTGAGCTTCCTTTCGCTGTCCCGGCGCAGAGAGGCACTTGAATATTGCTCCAGTTCATCCTCCCACTCATCAAACAGTGCCTCTGACACATCTTCTACAGCATCAATCCTGTTTTTTACTTCGTTGGCCCTGGCCTCGCTCTCATCATATTCAGCCTTGAGTTTATTGTATTTATCTTCAAGGTCTCCGCCTTTAAAACCGAGAACCGTACTGAATTGCTCCAGGGCGGACTGAAATTGCTCCTTGGCTTCTTCCTGGCTGTCGCGCGCCTCCTCCACACGCTCCACCATGATATCACGCTTGTGGACACCAAACTTTTCCATGGTGCTGTAGTAGGCTTTATTGCAGGCACTGGCAGCAAAAACCACAAAAAGCAAAGGCACCAGGGCAGTTAATACTTTGCTGTTCATTTGTCTCTCCTATATTTGTCAAGCGCAGGTTTACAATCTTGGATCAACGTTTCCAGGGCCGCCGCATTCCGGCGTATAACAGGTAACATTCTTGAATTCACACTTCTCCTTGCAACTCGGGCAAATATCAGGTCCGGCCGGCGCTGTAACCAGAAATCCGCAATTGCCGCATTTCCAGTATGTCAGTCCACACCCCGGACAAAGCGCCCCACTGAAGCCACCGGGTAAAGTTTGTCCGCAGTTTTTGCACGCTTTAGCTTCACTCATAGTATTATCCTCCCTTTTTGGTTTGGCATAAACCAAAGCTTAATTGCTCAGTTTATCCGGAGTAACAATGTTTAAATGCCTATATGCTAATCTAAACTCCACCGGGAGCTGGGAGCAACAAAATTATGGAACTGGTGATGAAAAAAACGGCTGGAAATTAATTACTGATTACGGGGTAAAGAGATTTTAAACCGGGGTAAAACTTTCAGCAGCGCCAACTCTTATACACAATCCAGCGCCTGCTGATCTTTGTCATTATATGCCGGGAGCGGTCAGTTCCTGCTCCCCTGCAGGAACCTGCACAACGTAAACCGGGATGGAGGACTTTTTCACTACCTTTTGCGTTGTAGAACCCATCAGAGAGTCCAGAATTGAAGATCGGGCATGCGCCCCTATGACAATAATATCTGCCCCTATGGCAGAAGATTGTTTGATAATCTCCTCGGCTGGTGAGGTACTTTCAGCAACAATTATGTTATCTATCCGACAACTGCAGCTGTTTTCGTCGCCCAGGCGTGCACAAAATTTGTTCAGGTGCTTCTTGATCCTGGTTATTGCATCCTGCTCTTCAACCGCTACAACATCATGGATAGAATCAGGCCCGATATAACCGTTTATTAATGCTTCCTGATCCGGGGTCAGGGTTTCCATGACATGCAGTACGGTAATTGTGGCATCAAATCTTTCTGCCAGGGCCATGGCATGACGGTAAATATAGGCAGAATTCGGTCCAATCCTGGTGCAGTAAAGAATTTTCTTTATGTCAGGCAAAATATTCATAAGTTCGATCTCCTGGAAACAGAGTTGTTATGCCGGTTGCAACTGCTGATCTCTTTTGTTTCTTGCCTTCTGCATGAAAATAACCAGAGCTACCAGAACCAGCCCGGCCCCGTCAGTGATAAATGTAGGCCAGAAAAGAAGTACGGTGCCCACAGCCAGCAGCAACCATTCGAAGATGTTTGTTTTGCGTATCAGATACAGCATTGTGAGGGCTGAGAAAGCAATGGTACCAAGAACGGCGGAAAACATTGAAGAAAACACCATAAGTGATGAGGGCTTTGTTTCAGCAATAATTGTGTTGCTTTCTATACGCTGCCCCTTGGACACGACAATTTCCTTAACTTTACCTTCCTTGTCAGCTACTACCTTTTTGATAGAATCGCCATCGAGCAGTATTGCAATTTCCTGACCAATTTTAAAATCCTGGCCTTTTTCAACCTTGAGGTCAAGGACTGATGCACCCATTATCTCATCGTCAATGTGAGGACCGACAATGGGTTTGCCTTCAAAAAGTATCTGTGGTGTGAAAGCAAAAAGCAACGGTACAACATAAAGCAGCTTGGCAAACTTGAAAGAGGTCCAGCCTGTCTTCCACGGATCAGCACCGGCGATTGCAGCACCTGCATAGGCTGCCACACAAACCGGCGGTGTTATGT
>JAWVYE010000044.1:0-8079 GCA_033722905.1 Desulfobulbales bacterium | reverse complement strand
GCATCAAATGACATGGTAATCTTGCCGGCTCCATCCTGTGTACAAGTCACATTCACTCCGGGTAAGGCGGTGGAGCAGGTGCCATTCCAACTGACTATTTGATTTGCAGGATACTGAACAGCACACGCCGGACCCTCACACGCGGGTGTGACTATCACATTACCGATAAGTTGAGCATCAATTGGGGTAACAGCGGGAAATATACCCTCGGTTGATTCATTGCAGAGTTGGACAAAATAATTAACATCAGTGCCAACATCCATATCATCAGGCACGACAAAGATACCTAATGATCCCTGGGCGGTACACGCCGCCTTGACTACCGGCACCCCGACCATGCCTGTCATGGCAAGGGCACAGAAAAAAATAAATATGTTAGACCAACACTTAACTTTCATAAACCTCCTCCTTTTCTAAGCTTAACTTCACATGCCTCCCCTACAATTAAAATCCTTCACCTCCTTTTGTCGGATTTTGTGTTGAAGTTTTCCCGTTATGCAGTTTTTAATGTCGCCCTATTATCAACTATCAAGCTGGCAATCATTTTTTATATATAGACATCGGGAGTATCTACACCCGATGTAGAGTAGCAAATCAGCGTAATGCCAGCTTTTTATCAATAACGATAAAACCCTCTTTGATTACTGATAGGTTGCAAATTAAAAAATCTTATAAAAATAATTACCAATCTTACTCCACTCAGATTACAGATAGGTTACAGATTCATAAAAAAATAATTTGCAGCAATATTCCGGTATGTTCTCGGCAAGCCCGCAAGTGGGCCATAAAAAAAAGCCGGATTGCCGCTTCCAAGGCAACCCGGCTGTCTCTCGCAAGACCCGCGGCTTTCCGTCCCGCCCTCACAGGCGGTTTGGCCTTATCCTGCACCGGCAAATCATGGTAAACTGACTTGCAGATTTATTAAAGCGGCAGCTTTTATATGTGCCCGGATAAAAAAAACATGCCTGCCCCGGATTTATTAAATAAATTTGCTGCCAAGCCCGAAAAATAAATTATTTTTCAACAGTACTGATCACTATGCCATAAAGAGCGGATAAAAGCAAGAACCGTAATCAGCTCATTGTTCCTATCTGATAGAGATTATTAATAAAAGAAAGACTATCGGACCCAATTGATCTCATGGGCTGTCAGGGGGCCGATGACGGCATAGGCAAGACTGGCGGGAGGTTCTGCCTCTGTTTCGGAAACAGGGATGGCCCTGCCCATGATCTCTGCCTTTTTTTGCGGCAGGAGGGGTTTTTGCTCCGGGTCGGCATAGCCTGCCGGGAAAATTGGCAGGAGGGATTGCATGTTATACTTGTCTGTAGCGCCCAGGGTGTGCAGCATTTCATGGGCAATGACCACGTTGTTGCCGGCTGTCTGATGCCGGCTGGCAAAAGCCTTTACCATGCAGATGTGGCCCTTTTTGAGGCCCAGGGAATGATCGAGCCGGCTGTGGGTGTTGGGGTCGTAATAGAGGACAAACACCTTGATGTTGGTAAGCGGCCCCTGGTAGCTGTCATGTTGCCAGGCCCAATAACGCAGCTGCAGGCTCCACCAGATAATGGCAAAGACATTGGCACCGAAAGGAGGTTCAGGCGGCAGGGAGGATATTTCCGGGGCCATGGCAAAAATTACTGGATCATCAAGGCCAAGGTTGTAGTGTGATCCCTCCCTGTGCATAAAGCGGGCGATGGGCTTGAAGTCGTCTGCTGTGAGCCTGGCAATATAATCGGCTGTAAAACTACTGCCGTCTGCATTGATCGGGTATATGACCGTGAAGAGGGACTGGTCCCAGTCAGTGGTGCGCAGGTGGGTGAGATAGCTGCCCGCCCCCACAAGAAAAAGGATGAACAGCAGGATTGTTATGCGAATTTTTTTGAACATATTGGCGCAGGGAGCTAAACTTTGTTGCTTGTTTAGACGCTTTTTGGTACAAGCTACTTTTGAAAAAAATTAAATCATGCTGCAGGCCTTGTTTGGTACCGGTGCTCCATTTGTTCTTTTTTGCTGTAAAATACGAGATGGGCACCGTACTATTATTAATGTAGCATGCATATGTCAATGCATAGGTTGAATTTACCTGATAACCAAAGCGTAAAGGAGAGGAGGAATGGCACAGACTGTTAAGGCAATTGCGGAGAGCATTAATATAATGGGCAAGCGAAGCGGTACGGCCATGAAGGAACGTGATCCCGGGCCGATCCAGGAGATGGCCAAGGAGGAGACTGCAGCGGGGTCCAGCTATCTTGATTTGAATATAGGGCCGGCCAGAAAAGACGGCGAGGAACTGATGCCTTGGGTGGTTGAGACCGTTGAAGCAGTCAGCGACCTGCCTCTGGTGCTTGATACGACCAATGTTGATGCCATGGCGGCCGGTTTTAAAACAGTGAAGAATAAAACCGATGCGGTATTGAACTCGATAATGGCCAGGCCTGAAAGGATGGAGGCTCTGGTGCCCATTGCCGCAGAAACAGGCTGCAACGTGGTGGCCCTGTTGTGGGGGCCGGAAGGCATGCCGAGGGATTCCAACGAAAGGGCTGCCCTGGCTGTTGACCTTTTGATGGCCCTTACAGAGGCCGGGGTCCCCAATGAAAAAATGCTGTTTGACCCCATTGCGTCACCCATTACCCTGGGAGCTGACCAGACGCTGGCCGGCCTGGAATTTTTGAGCATGCTGCAGGATATTGCCCCCGGGGCCGGCTCAACCATCGGTCTGTCCAATGTATCGAATGGCGTGGCTGAGCATCTCAGAAAATATCTGGACCGCACTTACCTGATCATGCTGATGAAACATGGCCTGACCACCGCCATCGTCAATTCCTACGACGATGAGATTATGGCTATTTGCAAGGGTGAACGCCAGAACCTTGTAGACCTGGTGCACGCCATGATGGATGGCAATGATCCTGATCCGGCTTCTCTTGCGGGAGCAGAACTGGAGCATTACAAGACCTATAAGGCCCTTTCCGGACAGACGGTATTTTCCGAGTCCTGGCTGGAGCTCTAACATGGAGAAGTAATCGGCGGCCTGGATCGACTCAGCGAATACAGGTTTTTAAATATAACTTGACAGGGGGCGCCTGGATCGGCCCCCTGTCGCCTTTGTGGCTTGAAATGCAGATTGCTGCTTACAGCCGCGGATGAAGTTGGCAGCATATGGCAGATATTCCGTCCCATCATTATATATATGGTACCTGTACAGACTATTTAACAGGCGAGACCCTGGTTGATACCGATGATGAACGCTGCCGCCAGGACCTGGCCAGGTTCCTGGTGGAGGAAAAGGGATACGACAAGAGTGACCTCGAGCCGCGGCTCAGGATAGAAACACTGTACAGCGGCCAGTTTGTTGCCTCAACCATTGATATTACCGTGCGTCAAGCGGGAAAAAGGTTTATGATCCTGCGTTTTGCGCCCGGCTCGATAGTTACACGGGAGCGCCCTGCCATTGCAGCTGCAAGGGTTCTGGAACCTCTGTACCAGATTCCCCTGGCTGTGGTGACGAACAGTAAAGATGCCGAAGTGCTCGATACTTATACAGGCAAGGTTATCAGGCAGGGAATGGATAATATACCGGGAAAGAATGAAGCGGAAAGCCTGATTGCAACCCTGCGTTTCGAGCCTTTGGATGATGAAATAAAAAAGGACCGCGAACGCCGTATTTTAAACGCATATGACGTAGAAATCTGCTGTGTCGGCGGGCCCTGTGCCCTGCCGGACGCCCCGGAAGGGTAAGGGAGCGGTTGTAACCTTAAGTATATTCGTGTCAATACGGTTTAGTATGTTTTGGGTCCAGGACAGGGCACTTTTCAGCAAGAGGTTTAGAGGAACAACGTATTAGCAAAAGATTGCACAAGATTATATTGATGCAAGGAGTAGCAGGACAATGACACAACATGTAAAAGACTGGTCCAAATCCAGCTGGTTAAAATTTCCGGCCCTGCAGCAGCCTAATTGGCCGGATCTCAACGAACACAGGGCAGTCCTGGAATCCATTTCCCAGCTGCCGCCACTGGTTTTTGCCGGTGAAGTAAGGCGGCTTAAGAAGAAACTGGCAAAAGCCGTTAGCGGTGAAGCCTTTCTATTACAGGGGGGAGACTGCTCTGAAGATTTCAATAACTGTACCGCACCACGCATCAGGGAAACCCTGAAAGTCATCCTGCAGATGGCTGTTATCCTCGCCTATGCGGGCGGTAAGCCTGTTATCAAGGTTGGCCGCATTGCCGGTCAGTATGCCAAGCCCCGTTCTTCTGATACGGAGAATGTCAATGGCGTTGAGATCCCGAGCTATCGGGGCGATATGGTCAACAGCCCTGAAGCAACACTGGCGGCCCGGCACCCGGATCCACAACGACTGCTTAAAGGTTATTTTCTTGCTGCTTCGACAATGAACATCATGCGGGCTTTTACCCGGGGCGGCTACGCAGCGCTTCACAGGGTTGATGCCTGGAACCAGGAGTTTGTCAAATCAACACCCATGGGGCAGTCTTATGAGCGTCTTGCCAAGCATATTGCCGATGCCATCAACTTCATGCAGGTTGTGGGGATAGATACTGATACACCGCAACTGAACCAGGCGGAATTTTTTACCTCCCATGAGGCTCTGCTGCTCGGGTATGAAGAGGCCCTGACCCGGCAGGATTCAACAACCGGCGACTGGTATGACTGCAGCGGCCATATGCTGTGGATTGGTGACCGGACACGGCAGCTTGACGGCGCCCATGTTGAATTTTTCCGCGGCGTGCTGAATCCCCTGGGCATGAAAGTCGGGCCCAATCATGACATTGATGAAATAAAGAAAATAATTACCCGGCTGAACCCTGAAAATGAAGCCGGCAGGATGACCATCATAACCCGTTTCGGTGCCGACAGGATCGGCCAGTACCTGCCGCAGCTGGCCCAGGAAATGAAGAAAGAGGGTTTGCATGTTGTCTGGAGCTGCGATCCCATGCACGGCAACACCTACACCGCTGAGACCGGCCACAAGACCAGGAATTTCGATAATATACTCCAGGAGATCAGGTCCTTTTTCGAGATCCACTGGGCCGAGGGCACTGTGCCGGGCGGTGTCCATTTTGAATTAACCGGTGAGAATGTAACGGAATGTACCGGCGGCGGCCGGGGTCTCAAGGACGGTGACCTTGAACTCAACTACCAGACCAACTGCGATCCGCGGCTCAATGCCGAGCAAAGCCTGGAACTGGCCTTCCAGATTGCGGAAATGATCCGCAGCTGACGGTAGGGGAAGATTCAGACAGCCAGTGAGAGCTTATTGAAAGTGGTATCCGGGGGAACGGGATATTCACCGTCAAAACAGGCCTTGCAGAAAGAGTCGGAATTGACGCCTGTAGCTTTTACCATGCCCTCAAGGCTTAAATAATAGAGGGTGTCAAGATCAAGATATTCGCGGATTTCCTCGACGCTGTTTTTCGCAGCGATGAGTTCCTTGTTTGAGGGAAAATCGATGCCGTAATAACATGGGTTGCGGGTCGGCGGGCAGCTGATCAGCATATGGACCTCCTTGACCCCGACCTCACGCAGTGACCTGATCCGGCTGCGTCCTGTTGTGCCCCTGATGATCGAATCCTCAATAACCACAACCCGCTTGCCTTCCAGGAAGGTGCGGATGGGATTAAGTTTAACCCTGACCGAAAAATCACGCATGGACTGGGTGGGCTGGATAAAGGTTCTGCCCACATAGTGGTTGCGGATGACGCCCATTTCAAGGGGAATCCCTGAAGCCTGTGAGTAGCCGATGGCAGCGTAGTTGCCGGAATCAGGAAAAGGCATCACCAGGTCTGCATCGAGCTGGCATTCGCCGGCAAGTATCTTGCCCATCTGCTTGCGGCTCTGGTAAACATTCATACCGAATATATCACTGTCAGGGCGGGCAAAGTATACGTGTTCGAAAATGCAGAAGCTGTGTTTCTGTTTCGGCCAGGGGAACAGGGATTTTAAGCCCTCCTGGTCTATGATCACGACCTCACCGGGCTCTATGTCCCTGACATACTGGGCCTCTATCAGGTCAAGGGCGCATGTTTCCGAGGCGACGATATAGGCGCCGTTACTGAGCTGCCCCAGACAAAGGGGCCGGAATCCTCCCGGATCTCGAATTGCCACCAGCTGGTCCTGGGTCATCAAGAGCATGGAGTAGGCTCCTTTGACCTTTGCAAAGGTCTCGCTAATTGCAGTTTCCAGGCCTTTCGGGGAATTGCGGACCAGGAGATGGACAACCACCTCGGTATCCATAGTGGTCTGGAAAATGGAGCCTTGCTCCTCAAGCTGGTCCCGCAGCTCTCTGGTGTTTACCAGGTTGCCGTTATGGGCGACCGCCAGGGTGCCGCCCTTGTGGGATACGGTAAAGGGCTGGGCATTCAAGAGGTGGGAGGCGCCGGTGGTTGAATAGCGGACGTGGCCAATGGAGAGGTGGCCTTTGAGGTTTTTGAGGATATCTTCGGTAAAAACTTCGGGCACCAGCCCCATGTCTTTGTGCTGCGAGATTGTGGCGCCATCGGAAGTGACAATGCCGGTACTTTCCTGGCCTCGATGCTGCAGAGCATAGAGGCCGAAATACGTGAGCCGGGCAGCATCAGTGTGGCCGAATATGCCAAAGACCCCGCATTCATCCCTGGGGCGGTCTCTTGATATTTTATCCATTTTTCCTGTGCCGGTTGCCAATGTGGTTCACCTCTGAAAAGCAGACAATATAACTATTTTTCAAGAATGTTCAATGGTTCAATGCATTACTTTGCTGAAATTTAGCCCGTTACGTATCAAAGCCCCATGAACACAAGGTTTATGGCGGCAGCACCTGTCCGCACCGGGCGATTGCAAATGCAGCCAACAGTCTTAGCAGGAGTCGGCGGGATCTTCTATCTTGGCAAAATTATCAAGACCCTTGTAGAAATTTACCCATGATGAAGTGTTGTTCAGGGACCAGTCCCTGGGGGGGATGAAACCGCTGGTGAATTTTTTTTCAAGACCGTAAGGCTTGAGACGTTCGTAGGCAATGACATAAATGCAGCGTTTTCTGCCCGGATAGACTTCGCACCAGCCTTTGTGGCTGCCCCCGCATGGACCGTTCAACAGGTACTTTGCGCAGCGCGACTGGGGACAGAGAAAGGCGAGCTTTTCCAGGGTGCAGTCGCCGCAGTTCTGACATCCGAAGAGTGCGGCCTTGGTTATATATTCAAAGGTGGACAGGGGTCCGCGCATCCGGGTCTCATCAAACTGCAGACATATTTTCCTGCAGAAGTCATACAGGCGCCCTTCAGGCTCAAAAGCAACATCGTGCACCCACTTGGCAAAGGAATAGGTTGAAAGCCAGGGCGCCTTGGGGACCGGCCGCAAAGTTTCCCTCTCGGTATTGAGTCCCGTTTCATGGTCCTTTTCATAGAAGTGAAAAGCATGCGGCGGGCAGAATGAAAGATCGGGGATAAGGCTCTGCCAGTCAGATACCATTTCATCTGCCTGGGTGAGGACAAAGTCAAGATCCTTGAAACTGAGGGCAGGCCCTCCTATATGGGCCCCATCGTAACCAAGCCCCTTTAACACGGCAAGAAGCTTGGCCGCCCGCACCAGGCGGGCCTTTTTGCCCTTGTCAGCGGTGCGGGCCTCCCATTGGATCTGTTCATATAACGAGTCAGGTATGAGGCAGCCGGGCAGCTTGCCCTCGTACATCAGCTCTACCACTTTCAGGCTTGGGATGAAAACATTACCGAGTACCGGTATTGCAAGCCCGTTGTGCTTCATATATAGCAGGAGCTCATGGAATTTTCGCGCGTCATAGCCAAGCTGGGTAATGACAAAATCTGCGCCGGCGCGAACTTTGCGATGGAGTTTGTAATACTGCATTACCAACTCGGACTCCAGCATTTTAAAGGGCGAAATGACCACACCTTTAAGAAAAGGAATATTGTTTTCCTGTTGCCGGTCCGGGTCATGTTTTTGTGGATCCTGCCCCTTTCTATTCATGCCGGAGAGCATATCAAGGACATGGATCGTATCAAGGTCGAATACCGGCTTGGGGAATCCGCAGTAGCCCTCTTTGGGATAGTCGCCGGCAATGACGAGCAG
>JAWVYE010000043.1:0-8291 GCA_033722905.1 Desulfobulbales bacterium | reverse complement strand
CGACATAGTCATACTCAATGGCATACCCAGGCCGGATCACCTGGACATGCTCCAGCCCTTTTATACTTCGCAGCATGGCAATCTGGGTATCATATGGCAGGCTGGTAGGTACGCCGTTGGGATATACTTCAACGGTACCGATGCCTTCCGGCTCAAGAAAAATCTGGTGCCTGTCCTTGTCAGGAAAACGCATGACCTTGTCTTCAATGGAAGGGCAATACCTGGCCCCGACGCCTTGAATAATTCCAGCGTACATAGGGGAGCGGTCGATCGAGCCCCGGATGACCTCGTGGGTAGTGGAGTTTGTATAAGTGACGTAACAGGGCAACTGGGGCAACGCAGGCATTTTGGCAGCCGGAGCGTCTGCATTGCTGAATGAAAAGAAATTTGCCGGGTCATCACCGTATTGAGCTTCAAGCCCGCTAAAATCTATGGTGCGGCTGTCAAGCCTGGGCGGGGTCCCTGTTTTCATCCTGCCCATGGTAAATCCCGCCTGGCGGAACCACTCCGAAAGCCTGGTTGATGGAGGGTCACCCATGCGGCCGGCCGGAAAATTTTTCAGTCCGATATGGATAAGGCCGTTTAAAAATGTTCCGGTGGCGATGACAACAGCCCGGAGAGTAAGAATTTCATCCAGGGATGTAACAGCACCGGTAATGCGCCCGTTTTCCACCACCAGCCTGTCAATGACCGTCTGCTTTATGTCAAGATTTTCCTGCTGCTCCAGGACGGATTTCATGCGTAAGCGGTAGCGCAGACGGTCAGCCTGGGCCCTGGAGGACCAGACTGCCGGACCCTTGCTGGTATTCAGCCGTCTGAACTGGATGGCGGTGGCATCAATGTTTTTGGCCATTTCACCGCCAAGGGCATCGATCTCCTTGACAAGGTGGCCCTTTGCCAGACCGCCGACGGCGGGATTGCACGACATGGCCCCGATGGTATCGGCGTTGATGACGGCAACAGCAACGCGGCATCCCATACGCGCTGCTGCCAGAGCCGCTTCACAGCCTGCATGGCCGCCGCCGATCACAAGTATGTCGTATTCGTTATCCACTGACATGACCAAATAATGGTTGTATAAGCTTTGTTACCGTGTTTTGCCGTCTGCCTCTATTGCACAGCATTTGCCGCCCGCCTCAAAAACCAGTGGAAACCATGCAAGCCGCGGTCCCCGGCCTGCGCCAAACGCTGCCGCAGCAATAATCATTGCCGGCATTATTAGGAAAGTCTCCGGGTAAATAGGCAAGGGCTGGGGCATTATAAAAAACAGGACGCAATTAAGTCAAACCGGGATTTTATTATTGAACAGTTTAGTCCCTATATCATGAAATATGCAATCTTGGACTGTTGCCTCAATGAAGAGGAGGAAGGAGTTGCTGCTGAAAGATAGTGTTCAGTCGGAGATTTTCGACTTCAGATCAGGTCTGGTTTCTGGCTTGCCTGCATCCCAGTATTTGCTCTCCTTGCCGGATGCAGTGACGTTTTCATAGATGCCGTCATCCCTTTTAACCAGCTTGGTGAATCCCAGGTTTTTTAGGTCACTGTTTCCTTTCGGGGTGTTAACCGCGACAAGGGAAATCAACCGTTTTACTTCCTGGCCGCAATATGGACAGTGCGAAAATTTCTCGCTGGCCATTGATTGCTTCAGCTCAAATTTTTTACCATGTTCACACCCGTCTCCCAGGTGTTCATATTCATATATAGGCATTGGCTTTCTCCATGCTTGCATATCCCTTAATATCCTGCAATGTCAGGGCAAACCCTGACTGATTTTAACTTTTTTATCGAAGCAGGGGCAAAAACCATTGGCTTCAGGTTCTTTGTTTAGCCAATGAAAACGGTATCATTTTATCATAAGATGATTTTATTTGACACCCATATTTTTCTGTGTTTAAATTGTCAATTTATTGGTTTTTAGCAATAAACTTAATGCCCCTGCCTAACAACACGCACAGAACTCTTTTGGCAATTATTTTAATAAAGAGTTTCCAGGGGTTACTATATGTGATCAGAAAAATTATTGACGTTTAAGGAAAGAGCTATGAAAAGAACATTTCAGCCCAGCAATATCAAGCGAAAAAGAACCCATGGCTTTCGTCTGCGCATGAAAACAAAGGCAGGCAGGGCAATTATCAATAACAGAAGGGCCAAGGGGCGTAAAAAATTAAGCGTTTAACAGGAGCTCCAGGCAGCTGAACAGGATGCCTGGATTTAGAACAATGGACAGGGCCGGCCTTAGTTTTAAGCCATGAATTCCCTCGCGCTACCCAAAACCTATCTCCTGAGAAAGAAAAGCGAATATGATAATGTTTACCGAAATGGTAAACGGGTACACGGGGAAAATTTCAGCCTGATTCTACTACCAAACAAATTAGAACATAATCGTCTTGGAATCAGCATTCATGGCCAACTCAAGGGCGCGGTAAAACGAAACAGGATTAAGAGAGTTATCAGGGAATTTTTCCGGTTAAATAAGCATTTCCTGCAGGAAAGAAGTTCCAAGAGTTGTGAGTTGCCTTTCATGGATATAGTAATAACAGTACGCAAAGGTATAAATTTGAAAAGCCCGGCTGAGGCAGCAGAGGCTATTGGTCGCCTGCTCGATAACAGCAGCCGTTTGTTTCATTTGTAGAATTTTTCTCCAACTCAATTCGACATCCCAGGAATATTATTAAGACCCGGAAGACCTGCTGTGGAAGAGTTGATTAATGAAAAATTTTCTGCAGAAATGCGGTATCAATTTTTTTGTTTACCTGATCAGGGCTTATCAGGTCCTGATTTCTCCCCTGTTCCCTCCTGCCTGCCGTTTCACACCAACCTGTTCTCAATATGCCATTGAGGCCATAAAATGCCATGGTGCCTGCCGTGGTTTTTTCATGGCTTTATGGCGGATTCTGCGCTGCCATCCTTTTAGTGATGGTGGTTATGACCCGGTAAAATGAGCTTGGGTATGCTCAGCCGGAAATGGCGGATAACCGCACTGACCACCTGAGGGTCGGAAGGAAAAGTAATGGATAATTATAGAGCAATATTGGCAATTGTGCTGGCCTTTTTCATTCTGCTCGGCTACCAGTACCTGTTTGTCACCCCACAGCTGGAACAGGAACAGGCAGAGGTTGAACAGACAGCAGAAACAATTGCGCCCGCAGCCCCTGCCGGGAAGGTTCCCCAAGCGCCGGCCCCAGCCTCATCACCAGTGAATGAACAGGGTCAATTTGAACAGCCCGCAGTATATGAGCAGCCTGCAGTGCTCCCCAGCCAGGAGGGCAAGGAAATAATTGTTGAAACAGGCAATTACACAGCGGTTATTTCTGAGACCGGTGGCGGCATTAAAAGTTTCAGGCTGAATAACTACAGGGAAACCGCTGCCCCTGATGCTGAAATGAAAGAGCTGATCAGTACGGATACTTATATTGACCTGCCGTTATATTTCTCATGGGGTGTCGAGCCCAAGCGGGCCCAGATCCCCGTGTATACATCTGACCAGGAAACGATCAAGGCCCTCTCAGGCGACAATAAAACCCTGACCATGACAGCACAGTTGTCATCAGGGCTGCAGATAACCAGACGCCTGACTTTTGATCCGGACAGCTACCTGATCAGGATGGAGGTTGATATCCACAACTTTTCAGAAACACCTCTGCAGGGTTCCCCTTATTTGAGTCTCACCAACCATCCTTTCGACTCCAAGGCTATGCGCTATCTTTTTTCAGGCCCTGCTGCTTTGATTGACGGCAGTCTGGAGGAAGTCAAGCCAAAAGACTTTGCAGAAACCGGTAAAACGCTGAAGGGAAACATTACCTGGGCTGCCTACGAAGGCACTTATTTTATGACCGGTGTTATTCCCGAGCAGCAGGAAGGCCTGACCTTAAAGCTTTCTGCAGAAGGGGAAAAGGTTAATACCCTGCTCATAAGCCCGGAGGAAATCCTCCCTGCCAAGGCACGTGTGCAATATAATTACCAGGTGTATTTCGGTCCCAAAAAAATGTCCACACTCAAGGAGGTCGGCCATAATTTGGACCAGATTATCAATTTTGGCTGGTTTGATAAGCTGGCCAAGCCTGCCCTGTTTCTGCTGAACTTTTTCTACGGTTACGTAGGCAATTATGGAATTGCCATTATTATAGTCACTATCCTGATCAAGATCCTGTTCTGGCCTATTGCCCAGAAGGGACTTAAATCAATGAAAAACATGCAGAAAATTCAGCCCAAAATGGCCAAGCTTAAGGAAAAGTATAAAAACGACTCAGCCCGGCTGAACCAGGAGATGATGAACCTTTACAAGACATACAAGGTCAATCCCCTGGGCGGTTGCCTGCCGATGTTTCTGCAGATCCCGGTATTTTTTGCCCTTTACAAGGTGCTGCTCCAGGCCATAGAACTCAGGCATGCACCATTTATGCTCTGGGTCACGGACCTTTCAGCTCCGGACCGCCTCATGATTGGCATGGATATTCCCTACCTTGGCGGCATCCCGGTTCTTACGCTGCTCATGGGAGGCTCCATGTTCCTGCAGCAGAAAATGACACCGGCGCCGGCGGATCCGACCCAGGCAAAAATTATGATGTTTCTGCCCGTTATCTTTACCTTTATGTTTCTTAATTTTGCTTCGGGCCTGGTGCTGTATTGGCTTATGAATAATCTTTTAACCATTGCCCAGCAGTATATTATCAACAAGCAGACGGCGGCATGAAATGATATCCGGCCAGCGCTTTGCTTTATTAAGAAAAGGCCGGTTGGAAGAGCGCGAGGATTAGAATGGCTTTACATAAAAAGATGGAATTTGAAGGCAGTGATGTGGCTGAAGCACTCAGCAAGGCTTGTAAAGCACTCAACGTTGCCCAGGAAAACCTTGACATTGAAGTGTTGACAACTGGCACATCAGGGATATTCGGGCTTTGCAGGCAGAAGGCCCGCCTCCTGGTGTCTTTGAAAAAAGATTACCGTGAAAAAAGCGTGAAACCAGAAGAAAAGGCGCTGAAAAAAACTGCCGGGGTTAAAAAGGATAAGCCAAAGCGGCAAGAGAAAAAGAAAGAAACGCCAAGCCATGACAAGAAAGCAGCTGCAAAAAATATCCCGGTTGCAAAGGCGCCGGAGCCAGCACCGGAAAGCAGGGAAGATATTGAGCTGGACGAGGGGCTGCTGCAGGATGTTGCCGCCACGTTGGGCAAAATCCTGGAACTTGTAAATTATCCGTCTGAGATTTCAGTGACCAGTGAACAGGAAAATGTCACAGCCCAGATTAAAGGGGATTATGTTAATGAAATTACAGAACAAAACGGTAAAATGCTGGACAGTCTGCAATACTTGATGCGGAAAATTATCGGCAAGAGGTATGAGGAAAAGGCGATAATATCTCTGGATGCCGGGAATTTCAGGGCAGCCAGGACTGAAGAGTTGAAAAAACTGGGCCTGGAGCTTGCCGGCGAAGTAAAGATTAACGGTAAAACCAAATCCATTCCATCCCTGAATCCTTCTGAACGGCGCGTAGTCCACCTCGCTCTCCAGGATGATAAGGATGTTCGCAGCAGAAGTGTTGGTGAAGGCCTGTTGAAGAAGGTGTTGATTTACCAGCCCGGAACTAAGGGCAGAAAAGGTCCGGCCAGAAAAAGAAAAGGCAGCAAAAGAAAAAACAGCAAAAGTACAAATTAATTAGTTGAGCCTCTTTGAAAAAATCAATTCTCCCGGCAGCAATGGAGAAACCATTGCCGCCATCGCAACACCGCCGGGGCCAGGCGGAATAGGCATCATCCGTATCAGCGGTCCCCTGGCCCGCCATATTCTTAGGAAGCTTTTCAGGCCCCAGCATAATATTGCAGCACAGGATTATGAAAGCCACCGTATGTATTACGGCTGGATCATTGATCCCGACAGTTCCTCGCCAATAGATGAAGTTCTTGTTGTTTTCATGCAGGCCCCCAACACTTATACCCGTGAGGATGTGGTTGAAATCCAATGCCACGGGAGCTACCTGGTTCTCCAGGAAATTCTGAGCAGCATAGTTGCGAGCGGTGCCCGCCTGGCTGAACCCGGTGAGTTCACCAAAAGGGCTTTTTTAAACGGCAGGCTTGATCTTTCCCAGGCAGAGGCTGTTCTTGAGTTAATTGAGGCCAGGACGGATCAGGCCCGCTCTTTGGCCATTGAACAGCTGCAGGGCAGGCTTTATGAAAAGGTTTCAGCAATCCGGGAGAGGCTGCTGCATATGCGTGCCGTCATTGAGGTGGCCATAGATTTTCCAGAAGATGAAGCGGACATAATTGATTCTGCTGCCTTGCATGAGCAGCTGAGGGCCGAGATTGAAGAACCTTTGGCTGCATTAATAGCCAGGGCTGATGAGGGCAAAATCTTTCGGGAGGGCATCAGTGCCGTTATCCTCGGGCGTCCGAATGTGGGCAAGTCGAGCCTCTTGAATACTCTGCTGGAAGAGGACAGGGCTCTGGTCACATCTGTGCCGGGAACAACGCGGGATACCATTGAAGAGTTTGTCAATATCAAGGGTATGCCTGTCCGTATTGTAGATACTGCCGGGATCAGGACCACCAGTGAAAGGGTCGAGGAGATGGGTATCCAGCGGGCCCGGGCCAAGCTTGCTGATGCCGACCTGGTGCTCTTTATGCTTGATGGAGCAGAACCACTCACCGAAGAGGATCGGCTGCTCTATGACAGCATCAGGCAGAGCAGCTCAAAACAGAAAGTGTTGCTGGTTTTAAACAAGACCGATCTTGCTCCCGTAGAACCGGCAGAACATTACAGGCAGGCTCTGGGAAATGAAGAGCTCGTACCCGTGTCAGCCAAACTTCATACTGGAATTACTGAACTCAAAGACAAGATTTTTGCCGTAATTACCGGCAGAAAAAATGGTCCGGCCTGGGACCCTGGAGCAGATGTGGCCCCCAATGTCAGGCACAAAGATGCCCTCAAAAAAGGACTGGAGTCATGCCAGAGAGTTAAGGCAGGACTGCAGGCTGATGTTTCGCCCGATCTTCTGGCAGTGGATATCCAGTCTGCCCTGGAGCACCTGGGAGATATAGTCGGGGAAACCACAACGGATGATGTCCTCGACATGATCTTTGAGAGATTCTGTATCGGCAAGTAAAGAGAAGCACTTGCTACCAGGGTATGGGCCGCCTAACCGCGGCTGCAATTATTATAAACTGCAAGAAATTTAGTAATTTAAGAGGCAGTGCTCACGTGTTAGGAAACAGCTCGATTTAGTGACCATTATGGATCGCATTTCATTTTTAGTGAGAACAGTTTTATCTCCTTTGAGCATATGTACTATACAGTCCGAGCATATTTGTAGCATATACCTGTAATCACCCAGTTCTCTTGCTATTTGCCAGCAGGGTATACCCGGCCGTTCTTTGGCAGGACATTTGTTGAATTCTTCACAGTTCATAATCTCCCAACATGGCCAATCACATTTTTCACCCATAAGTGCACCCCCTGGCTTAAAATAAATTATAAGAACAGTGTCACAATGTATTGCATATTCATTATGTGAACCTTACATAAGCTTAGTCGCGGTAAAATAAAAATAAGGCAGGGTTTTTGTGGCCCCGCCTTATCAATTAACCACTTTATGTCATTTAATCTTTATTCTCTTCTGCCTTTTTATTATCCTCCACCGGTTCACCACCGTCAGGCATGGTTACACCAAGTTCGGCGCCACCCCAGGCAGTACCGTAATTTGCCGCCAGCTCAGCGCGCCAGATCCTATAACTCTCAGGTATCAGCTTAAACCCTGAATAGATTGATGCCGCAATCAGGTAGACTGCAAAGGATATATAATATAATGCAAACACCCCGGCGATTATTCCGATCGCTCCCAAAACTCCCCAGCTAATAAAACCCTGTGTTAATATTTGCTCTATCATGACAAGCCTCCTTTAAATCTTTGTATCCTTTTTGCAATTTCCAGATCGCCCCTTTTGTGACCTGAAACAAAATTTTGACTCCGATTTCACTCGCTTTTAATTTATTAATTACAATAAACGTGCCAGTTGTTTTCACAGCGCCTTATTAATATTAGCGACCACATAATTATACGTAATAAAAGACTTTTTTTGCTATAATATATACATGGGTTTGTCAGAGATTAGCCCACACCCCATTTCATGCTGTAGAGTAATTAAGCAGTGTGTTGAAATTTTCAGCACTCCTGGCTCAGATTTGTTCTTCACAAGCTTGTTAACCTCTGAATTGATCATTGGTATGGCAATATAGAAAACTTTGCTCCATTATTCTCCGGGTGACAGCCGGGGGCAGCTTGTCCAAAATATTAAAATCGG
>JAWVYE010000042.1:0-8372 GCA_033722905.1 Desulfobulbales bacterium | reverse complement strand
CCCCTGGCGGTCGTCTTTCTCGAGGAAATAAGCAGGCGCTTCAACAAGAAGATCGCCGGCTTCTCCCCAGAGCTCCTGAACCTGTTCGAGGATTACAGCTGGCCCGGTAATGTCCGGCAGTTGCGCTCCGAGGTTGAACGGCTGGTGGCCCTCACCCCTGAAGGCACGATGATAGGCCCTGAAAAATGCTCCCGCGACCTCCTTTCCGAAACCCCTGTTCCAAGCAGGAAAAGAAAAAAATCCGGCACCCTGTCGATCCCGGACCAGGTTAAATCACTGGAGGTTGAACTCATTAAAAAGGCCCTGGCCGAGAGCAACGGCAACAGGGTCAAGGCTGCTGAGGCCCTGAAAATAACGCGGCAGGGGCTGCATAAAAAAATGAAGCGCTACGAGATAGATATCGAGAACCACTCTTAGTGCTGCCGGCTCCGGAAACTACCGTTACATTATCCGCCTGCAGGCGCACCGGTTTGCCGGAACCGGAAAAGCGCAGCATGGATACCAGCTACTGACAGGATGACAACAGAAAAGAAAATATTCGTTAACCAGTTGCAGGAGGGGCAGTCCGTTGCCGATATTTTTCTGGTCAAGGACATGAGCCGGGCCGAAACCCGCTCCGGCAGCCCCTATCTCATGCTGACCCTCATGGACCGCTCCGGGGAAATCGCCGGCCGCCTCTGGGAGAATGCGGACGCCTTCCTGGATGTGTGCGCGCCCGGCAACCTGGTGCAGATCAACGGCCAGGCCCAGGCTTACCGGGGCAGCTTGCAGCTCAAGGTGGACATGGCCCGGCAGGTTGACGAAAAAGAAACGGATATCGGGCTTTTCCTCCAAAGCTCTGCAAAAAATATCGGGGCAATGGCCGGGGAAATAACATCTCTGGCCGAAACCGTGCAGGACCCCTTTTACCGGCAACTGCTGCGCAAGTTATTGCGAGACTCTTCGTTCGCAGCAGATTTTCACAGGGCGCCGGCAGCAAAATCCATGCACCATGCCTACCTGGGCGGACTCCTGGAGCACACCCTTGCCGTGACACAACTGGCCGCCATGGTCTGCAGTTTTTATCCTCACCTGGACCGGGACCTTCTGCTTGCCGGGGCCCTGCTCCATGATATCGGCAAGACAAGGGAACTTTCGTTTCAGGCATACCCCTTTGACTATACTGACCGGGGCCGGCTGGTCGGGCACCTTGTGCTCGGGGTTGAAATCATCCAGGATGCGGTCAATGCCATTCCAGACTTTCCGCCGGACCATTTCACCAGGCTGCAGCACCTGATTCTCAGCCACCATGGCCGCCATGAATTCGGCTCACCGACGCTACCCATGTTCAGTGAGGCTTTTGTTCTCAACTTCATCGATGACCTGGATGCCAAGCTCAATTATCTGGCCCGCCTGGAAACACAGGCCCCGGAGCCGGGATACCAGTGGACCGACTTCCAGCGCACCCTTGAGCGCTTTATTTATATCAAGGGGAGGCCCCAGATTGAGGAAGGAGACAGTGCTGCCGACCCCGATGAGGACAAAGAGGACGGCGGTGAAACAAACTCCAGACAACAGCATCTTTTTTAATACCCATGGAACCCAGCCAGCTCCGTTTTGCAAATCTCCTCTGCCAGGCAAGGCCTGTTGCGCTTCTGCGCGAGGCTGCGGCGAAAAACAAGATGGGCCACGCCTATCTGTTCAGGGGCCCTGACGGGGTTGGCAAAAAAAGAACGGCCCTGACCCTGGCCGCTTACCTGAACTGCAAAAATCCCCTGCCGCAGGACAGCTGCGGCCGCTGTCCTTCATGCCGGAAATATGTTTCCGGCAATCATCCCGACTTGATTTTAGTCGAAACAGACGGGTCCCCCATCAAGATCAGCCAGGTCAGAGAACTCAAACAGAGCCTGGCATTTCCTCCCCTGGAAGCCAGGGTGCGTGTCATCATCCTCGAGGATATTCATACCATGCGGCGGGAGGCGGCAAACAGCCTTTTGAAAACCCTTGAAGAACCCGCAGCCGGCAACCTCCTCATATTAACCGCTGACCTTGCAGGCGAGGTCCTGCCAACCATCCTGTCCCGCTGCCAGGTTATACCTTTCGGCCCCCTGGACCACCAGGAGGTTGCCCGGGTTCTGATGCAGGAAAACGACCTGGAGGAATCTCTGGCTCTCACCCTGGCGGCTGTGGCTGAAGGTAGCCTCGGCAGGGCTAAACTGCTTTATCAGGAAGATCTGCTCAGCTTGCGCCGGGAGGTGGTTGAGGAGCTTTTACTTGGCAGACTCGACCAGGCGGAAACAATCGGCCAGGTCCTGCGCTTAAGCGAAAAAGGTGCGGCCCTGAAGGAGAACATCTATGAATTCCTGGCTCTTATCCGGTTGTGGTACCGGGACCTTGTCCTGGCTGCTGCGGGTGGCCCCGGGGATTCGCTTGCCAACAAAGACCTGGCATTACCCCTGCAGGCAGCTTCACAACAATTGAGCCTCGACCAGCTCCGGGCGAAGCTGTTCCGCATTGACCAGGCGGAAAGGCAGCTGCTGCGCAACTGCAACCGCAATTTAGTTCTTGAAACCCTTTTTTTTGATCTTATTTAATGGTATAATGTTTTGTTTTGTTACTGCCATTTAATCAATGGCATAACCGTTTTACCTTCCCAACAGGACCAGCATGGACCAGCAACAGGAAAACAGCGGGCAGCCTGCACCTGAAGCAGGCAGAAAAACCGAACAGAAGCTGAACTTCTTCAAGGTCCAGTTCCGGCCGGCCGAACAGATCCATTCCGCCTCAACCAGGCTCCGGGGGCTGCAGAAGGATGAGGTGGTCATGGTGCAGACAGACCATGGCCTGGAGCCCGCCCGTGTCCTGGCCATAGTACCCCTGTGGCCTGACTATGAACCCTCCGGGGAAGCTGCCCCCCTTACAATTGTCAGGCGGGCAACCAGGGACGAAGCGACCAAGTTTGAAAAACTGGCAGAAATGGAGCATAAGGCTTTCAGTCTCTGCACCGGGCTTATTGAAAAGCTGAACCTGCCCATGAACCTGGTCAAGGTTGAGCGCTTTTTCAACGGCGGCAAAATTATTTTCTACTTCACGGCGGAAAACAGGGTTGACTTCAGGGACCTGGTAAAAAACCTGGTACAGGAGTTTCGCACCAGGGTTGAAATGCGCCAGATCGGCGTGCGCCACGAAACCAAGATGGTGGGCGGCCTTGGCTGCTGCGGCCGGGAGCTCTGCTGTTCTTCATTCATTCAGAACTTCAATTCCGTATCAATAAAAATGGCCAAGGAGCAGAACCTGCCCCTCAACCCTGCCAAGATATCAGGGGCCTGCAACAGGCTGCTCTGCTGTTTGAACTACGAATACAAAACCTACAAATCGATCCGCAGGAGCATGCCCAAAGCAGGCAAAAAAATAACGTTTAACGACCGGCAGTACACGGTCCGTCAGCACAACGTCCTCAAGGAGTCAATAGTTGTTGCTGATGACGAGGGCCAACTGTTAACCCTTGCCAGGGATGAATGGCAGGCTCTTGACCAGTCTCCGCAAAAGGATAAATGAGCCTCTACATAACCACGCCCATATATTATGTAAACGCCCAGCCACACCTTGGTCATGCCTACACTACCATAGTGGCTGACACGTACAGCCGCTTCCGCCGACTCTGCAAGGAAGATGTACGCTTTCAGACCGGCACCGATGAACACGGGGATAAAATTGCCGAGGCGGCCCGGGAGGCCTCCATACCGCCAAAGGAATATGCCGACCAGATCAGTAATCTGTTCCGCGAGGCCTGGCCGCCGTTAAACATCGAACCTGACAACTTCATCCGCACCACCGACCGGGACCATATCAGCACTGTTCAGGAAATATTGCAAACGGTTTACGACCGGGGTGATATTTACCTGGGAAGCTACTCCGGGCTCTACTGCCGGGGCTGCGAACGCTTTTTAACAGAGAAGGAGCTGGTGGACGGCGTTTGCCCGGACCACCAGACAACCCCGCAGCCAATCTCTGAAAGCAACTATTTTTTTCGCATGAGCAATTACCAGGACTGGCTTATTGATCATATAAAAAAGCACCCGGAATTCATTACCCCCGAGCGCTATAAAAACGAGGTCCTTTCCTTTCTCAGCGACCCCCTGGAGGACCTGTGCATATCCAGGCCTAAAAGCAGGCTCGACTGGGGCATCAGCCTGCCTTTTGACGACGGCTTCGTCACCTATGTCTGGTTTGATGCCCTTATCAACTATCTTACCGGCATAGGCTATCCTGAAGGGGAAAATTTTGCCCGCTACTGGGAGGTGGCAGAACACATCATCGCCAAGGATATCTTAAAGCCGCATGCCATTTACTGGCCGACCATGCTCAGGGCCATAGGCCTTGCACCGTATAAACGCCTTCATGTGCACGGCTACTGGAATATCAACAAGGCCAAGATGTCAAAAAGCATAGGCAATGTGGTCCGGCCTGAAACGCTGCGCCGGGATTTCGGTGTCGACACCGTGCGCTACTTCCTCATGCGCGAGATGTCCTTCGGCCTGGACGCTTCCTTCAGTGATGAAAGCATCATTGCCCGCCAGAATTCCGACCTGGCTAATGATCTGGGCAATCTGTTCAGCCGCTCCCTGACCATGATCAACAAGTTTTCCGATGGTGTTGTTCCCGCCCCTGCAGCTCAGGCCCCCCTGGATAAAGAGCTTGCTGAGACAGCTGTTGCCATGGTTGCCGCCTATTCAGACCATATGCATAACTTCGCCTTCAACCGCGCCCTGCAGGAGGTTTGGTCGGTTATCAGCCTGGCAAACAAATACATAGTTACAAGTGAACCATGGGTGCTCGCCAAGGAAAAGGACAAGCTTCCCAGGCTCAACAGTGTCCTCTACAACCTGGCTGAAACATTACGGCTTGTTGCTCTGGTTTTGCGGCCCGTCATGCCGGAAACAGGCATGAAGATGGCGGCCGCCCTGGGGTTTTCTCAGGAGACGGCCGAAAATCAAAATCTGCCGGACCATGGGCACTGGGGGCTCATGCAGCCTGGAACAAAAATTCAACTCGGAGCCTCGCTTTTTCCCAGGCTTGACAAAAAAAGGACCGGCTCCCAGCCGCCCCTTCAGCCTGAAAAAACAAAGCCCGCCGGTGACAGCGGCAACCCTGAAACCGACAACGGGCTGATCAGCTTTGCAGATTTCAAAAAACTTGACCTGCGGGTTGCGGAGATCAAAGAAGCTGAAAAAATAAAAAAATCGGACAGGCTCTTGAAACTAACGGTACTTGCTCCTGAAGAGCGCACAGTCGTAGCCGGTATTGCCGAATATTACCAGCCGGAGGAACTGGTGGGCCGCCAGGTAATTCTGCTTGCGAACCTGAAGCCCGCAAAACTGATGGGTGTTACCTCACATGGTATGATACTTGCAGTACGAAACGAGCAGGGTGCGTTGACCCTTTCGGCGCCGGCAGACAATGTAACTCCGGGAAGCAAGGTTTCATAACTCAATTGCAAAGGAGCATGATTACATGTTTATGATCAGTAATTTTTTGTTTGCCATCGCCAAACTGGTTAACTTTGTGCTGGCAGCGTATATGTGGATCATCATTGGCCGGGCCATACTCTCCTGGGTGAACCCGGACCCCTACAATCCCATTGTCCGCTTCCTGCATGACGTGACGGAACCGGTCTTATCCCGCATAAGACGACTGGTTCCCTCTTTTGCCGGGGGCATTGATTTTTCGCCCATGATTGTCATACTGGCCATCGTATTCCTGCAGAGTTTTCTCGTGCCAACCCTCAAACAGCTGGCAGCAGCTATAGGATAACATTCTGGAGAAGCGGATAATGAAAATGACACTGCAGGACATAATTGATAAAGAATTTAAGGTAAAATTCCGTGGTTTTGATATGGCAGAAGTTGACGCCTTTCTCGAAGAGGTGGCGGAAAATTTCTTCAAGCTCGCGGAAGAGAACACCCTGCTGAACGAGAAAATGGCGGCCCTGCAGCAGGACCTTGAGGCAAAAGGCTCTGCTCAGCCCACGGGCCGGGAGGAGCTGCCCGCCGAACTGGGAAATATGCTGGCAGAGCTGAAGCAGGATGTTGCCGCCGTCTCCGCAGAAGTGGCTGCCCTCAAAGAGGACAGACAGAGTTTTGCCTCCCTGGAAGAAAGTCTTTCGGCATCGGTTGCCGCAATCCAGGAGGCTGTTGGGAAAATGAAACCCTCTGGCCAGGTTGACCTGCCGGCAGGCCTTGCCAGCACCCTCGAAGAGTCGATACAGGGCTCCCTGACAGTGGCTGCCGAACTGGAGGCCTTTAAAAAGGAGAGCCAGGGTTTGGGCTCTTTAAAGAAAAGCCTGGAGGAGGCGATCTCTAAACTCAAGGCTGCGCCTGCCGCCGCTGCCGCCAAAACCCAGGAGAAAATTCCCGGCGACCTGAGTAAAACCCTGGAGGACTTCAGGCAGGAAACAAAAACACTTGGCGCTGAGCTTGCAGGGCTGAAAAAAGAAATTTCCTCTTTTGCCAAGATTCGTGCAGATATAAAAGCAGAAGTGCAGGAACTGCTCACCGCAAGTTTTGCTGCTCTTGATGCAAAGATAGACGCCGCTGCCAGCCCTGGCCATGTTGTTTTGGCAAGCGAAGCCGCTGCCCCTGCGCCGGAACAGGAGAAAACAATCCCGGCAGCCCAGTTTGATCAAGAGCCTGAGGAACTTGCAGAAACCTCGAAGCTCCCGGATTTCGAAGAACAGGATAAAGGTCCTGATGACTCCGCCCTGGAGTTCTTAAGTGAAGATGACATCCTTGACGTTGATAAGCTCAGGGGTATTTTTCAGTCTGTCCTTGATGACAACCTGAGTGAAGGAAGTGACAGCTCCGGCGACCTGCTGTTTCTGGAGGAGGATTTCCTGGAGAATGATCACGAGCCGGAGGTAACCTTTGGCCTTGAAGAAAATGAAACTGCCAATAAGCTGAATTAACACCGGTGAAACCGCAGCCCCATATCGCCCTGCATGAAATGTATTACAGACCTGCCCGACAACCGGCTTGCTTTAAGCATATATGTCCAGCCGCGCGCCTCAAGGAACAGGGTGGCCGGAATGCACGGCAGCTCAGTCAAGCTCAGTATAACTGCAGCGCCTGTCGACAACAAAGCCAATGAAGCTGTTATCCGCTTTATCGCAGATCTCTTTAAGGTGCCGAAATCGTCCGTCTCTATAAAAAGTGGAAGACAGGGACGACATAAAAATGTAATATTAGATAATCTCGCTTTGGGCGAGGCCAAAAAAATTCTCGCCGCTGCACTATCCAAAAAATGACCAGGTGTACTATGAAAAAGCTATTACTACTCTGTTGTTTATTGCTGTTGGCCTTCCCAGCCATATCGCTCGGGGAGTGTATTGAAGGTGACTGTGCCAACGGCTTCGGAATCTACATTTTTCCAGAGGGCGGTCAATATGCCGGCCAGTTCGCCGGTGGAGAATTTGCCGGCCGGGGCAGCCAGGATTATGCAGACGGCAACCGCTATGAGGGTCCGTTTGATAACAGCAGGCCCCACGGTGAGGGCACCCTTACCTATGCGGACGGCAGTGTCTACAGCGGCAATTTTGATCATGGCGTCATAACCGGACAGGGCACCATTATGTTTCCCAACGGCAGCAGATATAAGGGCCAGTTTAAAGACGGATTGTTCTCCGGCACCGGCACTTTTACCTATGCCGACGGCAGCCACTATAAGGGGAACTTTCAAAAGGGCCTGTTTGAAGGCAAGGGGACCCTGTACTCCGACGGCCGCGTTTACAAAGGCAGTTTCAAGCGGGGCGAGCATCACGGCAAAGGCACCATTACCTATTATGACAATTCCCAGGAAGTGGGGAAGTGGCAGAATGGGGAATTCATAGTTTTGCAAAAAATAAAACCCCCCGTTAAAAGTAAATCTGCTGCCTCAGAACAGGATCTGGATTTCGCAGGTGATGAACTTGCGGCAGAAGAACCCTGGAACCAGGAAGAGGATAACTTTCTGTTTGAAGGACAAGAGGCAGAGGATAACTTTTTTCCTGAAAATGATTTCGCCAATGAAGCAGGTGAAGTTGACCAGTTATAAGCTTACCTGAGACAACCCCCCTCATACCAGCTGTTCAAAAACCCTGTTTGCCAGCAGCGCCCCCCTGCCGGTGAGCCGCAGCCTGGATGATACCTCTTCCAGCAGGCCCTCGCTTTTGAGCCTGTCTATTGTTTCGCCATAATATTGTTGCGGCCTCAGACCGAACATCTTGTCCAGCCCTTCCAGGGACACCCCGGCAGTCATGCGCAAGCCCATGATGACGGTCTCCCGGAATCGGCCGGCAAGGGACAGAAACTCCGCTTCCGTGTAGGGGAGCAGGTTGCTGTTAATCCTGTGCATGAATT
>JAWVYE010000041.1:0-8494 GCA_033722905.1 Desulfobulbales bacterium | reverse complement strand
AGTATTACCCCAAGGGAAGGCAGATTCTCACTCAGGACGGTCCGCCGAGCGAGTTCCTCGGGGTCATAAAAAAGGGGGGAGTTAAGGTATTTCAGACCTCAGAGGGCAGTGAAGAAGTTGTTGTTGATCTGCGGGGTGAAGGGGAGCACTTTGGTATGCTGTCCCTGATCAGCGGCGATCGTTCACGAAACAATGTCGTCACCCTTGAGGACACCATATGCTACCAGGTGCCCCGCAAAACGGTTCTTGGTGTTCTGCAGAAGAATCCGGAAGTAAACGAATATTTTATCAAATCATTTTTTGTCAACCTGCTTGACAAGACTTACGAAGAGACACGCAAGGCATACACAGGGGGCACAACCGGTGAGCAGGTTCTGTTCAGCACAAAAGTCAAGGATATTGTCCGCACAGAACCCATAACCATTTCGCCGGATACCACAATTCAACAGGCAGCGGCTGAAATGGCCACCCATAAAATCAGCTCGCTGGTAGTTGTTGGTCCCGGGGGGGTGCCCCTGGGTATTGTCACAGACCGCGACTTCAGGGAAAAGGTTGTTGCCGAGGCCAGGGATGTCGCCAATCCTATTAAAGACATAATGAACACTCCTCTTATCACCATCGACTCCGAGGAAAACTGTTTTGAGGCGGTGCTGCGCATGATCCGGCACAGGATTCACCATATCCTTGTCCTGGAAGGCGAAAAACTGGGAGGCATGCTGACCAACCACGACTTCATGCTTTTCCAGGGCTCATCTCCCACAATACTTGTTAAGGAGATAGGCCAGATAAAGACAATTGCAGAGCTGCAGGATACTGCCCCGAAATTCTATAAAGCTGTTTCCTCTCTCCTGCGCCATGGGGCCAGGCCGCATAATATTACCGGCCTGATTACCGAACTGATCGAAAAAATCACCAATACCGTTATTGAAATTTTTGCACAGGAAAACGGTCCCCCTCCTGTTGCCTATACGCTTTTTTTCTTTGGGGCCGGGGGCAGGCATGAATTGACCTTGAGCTTTCATGTAAAAATGGGTGTGGTTTACCAGGATGTTTCCCCGCCCGGGCAGCAGCAGGAGGTTGACTCTTATTTCAAACTCCTGGCTGAAACACTGAACAGTTCAATGATGGCGTGTAAACTGACGGGCAAAGGCGCTTGTCTGCGAGCCGAGAATATTCAGGGCTTTTCAGGCTGGCAGGAACGGTTCAACAGGTGGGGGACAGGGGCCGGGACCGGGCGCGACGCTGGTTTTATTGATATGCGCGCCATAAGAGGCGAGCATGAAAGGGTTAACTCTCTGCGGCAAAACCTCATCAACCGAGCCCGGCATTCCAAGGGGCTCATGGAGGCGGTAGCCGCCAATACCCTGCAGATAAAACCTCCCCTGGGGTTTTTCAAATATTTCGTGGTGGAAAAGAGCGGTGAACATAAAAACGAACTGAACCTCTATGAAAAGGGCATTAAACCCCTTGTCGGCTGTGCCAGGATCTATGGCCTTGAAAAAGGGGTGCTGCGCCGTTCAACAATGGGGCGCCTGCACGAGCTGAATTCCAGGCATGGTTTCAAGATTGCCGAGGATATGACCCAGGCTTTCGGGTACCTTAACGTCCTGCTGATACATAATCAGTTACGCCAGGCGGAGGAAGGCCTTGCCCCCGACAATTTTATCAATCCGGATATCCTCAGCAATTTCGAAAGAAAAACGCTCAAGGAATCCTTCCAGTTAACGGCAAGGCTGTACGAGGATATTGAGGGGAATTACTGGAGTGGCAAGGTGCTGCCGTGATCTCTTTGTTGAAAAAAATAGTACGAAATCAAAAGGTTGAGCTGCCGCAATGGCTGGAGCAACAGCAGGGGCTCAATAAAAGAATTGCGCTGCAGAAAGAGATTGCCGAAACGGATTTTGTTGCCTTTGATACGGAGTTGACCGGCCTTGATTTCAAGCAGGACTCAATTATTTCCATAGGTGGCATCAGGCTGCGGGGCACAACAATCCTTGCCGGTAAGACATTTTACCGGCTGGTCAGGCCGGAGTGTGAATTGAAGCACAAGAGCGTGGTGGTACATGAACTTACCCATACGGACCTGGAATGTGCCGAAGACCTGCTGGAAGTCATTGGAGATTTTGTCAAATTTATCGGGGATGCTGTTCTCATAGGCCACTTTGTCCATATTGACCAGAATTTTGTCAATAAACCCCTGCTCCAGAAGTTCGGTGTCGCCCTGAAGAATCCCGCCCTGGATACATCCACCCTGCACGACTGGCTCTATGAAAATGACTCGCAATTTGCCAGGCACTATAAGGGAATGACCATGAAATCCGATCTCTTTTCCATGGCGAAGAAATACGGTGTGGATGGGGGCAAGGCCCATAACGCTTTCAGCGATGCCTATATTACGGCCCAGCTTTTTCAACGCTTTGCATCGTATTTGCCCGGGTGCGGTGTTAAAACCCTTAAAGAGCTGCTCAAGATAGCCAGGCCCTGATTTGCTTTTAATCAGGCAGTGAAAAGATAAACTTTGCGCCTTCACCCGGGATGCTCTCAACCCAGATGTTGCCGTTGTGGTATTCAATGATCCTGCGGCAGATGGCAAGGCCCAGCCCCGTACCTTTGGGTTTGCCGTTCCTGAGGTCGGTTATCTGCTTGAATTTTTCAAATATTTTCTGCTGTTCTTCGGCTTGGATGCCCGGCCCGTTGTCAGCCACCTCAACCCTTACCTCCCTGTCTTTATAGTAGAGGCGCACAGTTACACTGCCATTTTCCGGTGGGCTGAATTTTGCCGCATTGGATAAGAGGTTGATCATTACCTGAATAATCCTGTCCCTGTCTGCAAAGACTGTGACGGGGAAGGTCGGGACCATTTCAGTAATGGCAACCGACCTTTCAAGAAAAAGCTGGCTGGTTGCGGCAACTGCCTCCTTGAGCACCTCAGTCAGGTCGATGACTTCCATGTACCAGTCGGCCCGGCCGGATTCAATTTTGGCCAGGTCAAGGACCTCGTTGATGAGCCTGGTAAGCCGCTCTGTTTCTTTTACCATAATGCCCAAATATTTTTTGCGTTCATTCTGGTCCATATCCTGGTTGTCGTGCAGGATCTCGGAAAAGGCCCGTACCGAGGTCAGAGGTGTGCGCAGCTCATGGCTTACGGTTGAAACGAATTCATCCTTTAAACGGTCAAGCTCCTTGAGTCTCCGGTTGGCTTCCTGCAGTTCCCGGGTGGCGGATTCCAACTCATAGGACTTCTCTTCGAGCTGGTGGCTGTATTCAAGAACCTGGGATGTTTCATCGATTATCTTCATAACACCCTCGGGGCTGATTTCCTCACCTTCCACTACCGATGAGATCATGACGCGGGCAGAAGCGGCACCAATGGCACCGGACAGCAGCCGTTCAGCAAATTCAACCAGCTCGGCATCGGCCTGCATATCCTGTGAAAAGTCTATCTGGTGGCTGCTGGAATAACTGGCAAAGGCCCTTTCAGCCTGGCGCGGGCCGATAAAACGGGCAACGAGGTCTTTGAGTTCGGTGATCATGGCCTTGCCTTTCCACAGTTGCGTATCGCCGCTGTGACGATAGACATCGACAAAGAGGGAAGCCTGTATACGGTCCATGGTGTTCTGTTTTTCAAGCATGGAAATTGAGACCAGCAGCCCGACATTGATGAGCATACTCCAGAAAACCGAATGGGTGATGGGGTCAAACATATCAAGGCCGAATAGCTGATATGGACGCAGCAGTTCGATACCGAACGGGCCATGATCGAGAAAGGATAAGGGCAGCCAGCCTGACCTGGCAAATGACGGCAGCAGCAGGGTGTAAAACCATAAAAGAAATCCTGCAAACAGGCCGCATATAGCGGCCCGGCGGCTGGCATCTTTCCAGAAAACGCCGAACAGGATTGCCGGGCTGAACTGGGCCGCGGCGGCGAAAGAAACCAGGCCCATGGTGGCAAGGGTATAAGACTCTCCGATAAAGCGGTAATAAAGATAGCCTAGAAATAATACAGCCACAATGCTGCAGCGCCGGATGAAGAGCAAAACCCGGCCCAGGTCCACCTGTTGGATGGCGAGCATCCGGAGGAGAACGGGCATGACCAGGTCATTGCACACCATGGTGGAAAGCGCGATGGTGGCAACAATCACCATACCGGTAGCTGCTGAGAGCCCGCCAAGATATATCAGGAGGGCCAGAATGTCTTGTCCTTCGGTGATGGGTATGGCCAGGACAAATATATCAGGGGGAACAATGCCTTCCGGAAAGAGCAGCATCCCGGCAAAGGCTATGGGCAGGACAAAAATGTTGATGGCCAGAAGATAGAGGGGAAAAAGCCAGGAGGCTTTCCTGACATGTTCCTCGTTGACATTTTCCACCACCAGCACCTGGAATTGCCTGGGAAGGAACATAATGGCCATCATGGAAAGAAAGGTCAGGGTCAGCCAATTGGCATAACCGCCGGGCAGGATGTCAAACTGCATGAGCCTGGATGTCTCCTCATAGCGGGTAACCCAGTCAAAAAGATCAACAGGCCCCTCAAACATGATAAAGGTAATAAATATGCCCGCCGCGCTGAATGCCAGCAGCTTGATCACTGATTCAAAAGCGATTGCGGCAACCATACCTTCATGGCGCTCCGTAGCATCAATATGACGGGTCCCGAAAAGAATGGAGAAGGCCGCCATGATCATGGCAACTGAAAAAGCATTGTCGTTCCATATGGTAGTCTTGTGCTCCTGGATCATGGCCAGATCGGGAAAGTGCAGCATTACACTATAGCTGGTGGAAACAGCCTTGAGCTGTAGAGAGATGTAAGGCATGATGCCGACCACAGCAATGATGGTCACCAGGCCGCCTATCAAGGGACTCTTGCCATATCTTGAGGCAAGAAAGTCAGCAATTGAAGTAATGCGATAGACCTTGGCGATACGGATCATTTTGCGCAGCAGAAACCACCATAACGCTGCCATGAGTGTGGGCCCGAGGTAGATGGGTAAAAAACCGACGCCGCTTTCAACGGCTCGCCCCACTGAGCCGTAAAAAGTCCAGGCTGTACAGTAAACGGCAATGGAAAGTGTATAAATATACGGATTGGAAATTATGGATTTGCCCCGGTCGGAACGCCAGTCTGCGTAGTAGGCAATTGCAAAAAGAGTTCCCAGGTATGAGAGGGAAACAAGAAGTATGACCCATTCCTGCAGCATGCTATTCAGACTTCCTGCTGAAAAATTGCGGAAAGGATGTCCTGGGCAGCTTTTTCCTTTCGGTAATAATGGCGATTAAGAGAATAAATAACGCCCAAAGGACAAAGAGATACATGTAGAGGGCGGGGATACCGTACCATAATTCTGCCTTGCTGAAGAGAGCCAGCAGCGGAAAATTGAGGGCGAGGCAGCCAAAGGCAAAAAGCACCAGCAGGCGCTGGATTTTTCTTCTTATTGGATACATGGTTACCTCTCAGAAATATACAGAATATTGTTTAAATGTTGCAGGCATCTCAAAGCGTAATTAGACAGGATTGCCCCCTGATATTATTTCTCCGCCATTCCTCCAATGGGTATGGCCAGTCGTATGGTGTTTTGGGAATTATTGAGCTGCCGGCTCCAGATGTCCGCGTCCATTGCATGGAGGATGGAGTCTATGGTCATTTCTCCTAAACTGTATTCCAGTTTTGTTTCCAGTAAGGTTTTTACTTCCCCGGTCGTAATAAATTCCCCGGACCAGATAAGGTCAAAATAAACAAACTGATCACCGGTCTCCATTGTACAGCTAAGGCCGCTGTTATTTTCCGTCGCCAGGATTCTCTTGCGCAGATAGTCAAGGACAAGCAGCAGTCCGTGGAGGTCGACACCGATAATGAAAGTTTTTCCCGGCAGTTCTTTGGCCGCAACTCTTTTGGCTTGCAGATGTCGGGCCACATAGCCGAAGAGTATGTCCGAGGGTAACTCGGTCAGCTGGTTCTGCGTATGCATGAGATCTTTACATGAGCGGGCGAGCCCGTTGAATGCAGCGGTCAGATGCAGTGATTCCTGCACCAGAACATTTTCAAAGGCGCTACGCATAACAGGTGACATTTCAGGATATTCGGTGAAATTTTCCACTGCCGCCCGCAGGTTTGCCATGGGCGCCCGAAAGCTTTCAATTTTCTGGAAAAGAGGATTCCCGGGGGTATACCAGGCGGAAATATCCTCAAAAATAATGACAAAGGAATTTGCAGTCTGCGGCATGTAATCCAGGAAGCTTAAGCGGCAGCGGAAAAACTGGTCCTGACCGACTGATGCAGTCGTAAACTGGACACAGGGTGGCTCTTCCGTTTGGCTTTTGCGATCAAGCTGATATTGCAGCAGGCTTAAGGCGTGTTCAACCGGAGGCTGGCAACAGAAGTCATATAATGATTTGCCCCGGTGGAGTGGTCGTGTCCGGGCAAATAAATCTTCGGCGGCCTGGTTGAAAAGGGTTATGGTTGCATCTGGCTGACAGGCGATTACACCGTCTTTCATTACATGCAGAACTGTTTTAAACAATGCGCCTTGGTCCATAGGTAATGAGAACAAATATACTTTTTATTTCCGGCAAAGGACCCTAAAACGTCTCGTAAAATTAAGGATATGAAAAAATCAGCCAAGCAGGTTTTTCACTTTCTCAACCAGTTCCTGGGTGGAAAAGGGTTTTGTCACATAATCGTCAGCACCCATGGCCAGGCCTTTTTCCCGCTCCACATCCCTGCCCTTGGCGGTCAGCATAAGAATTTTAATATCCTGCCATTCCTTTTTGGCCCGCAGCTCCTGGCAGACCTCATAGCCGTCCTTCCTGGGCATCATTACATCAAGAAGTATGAGATCAGGTTTTTTTTCCGCAACAGCCTCCATGGCCTCTTCACCGTTGCCGGCGGCGCGCACCTCATAGCCTTCTTTTTTCATGAGGAATTCCAGAGATAAAACAATATTGGGCGCATCATCAACAATCAGGACATATTTTGCCATCACTTTGTACCTGCCTTATGCCGGTGGAACACATAGGACGAATTAACGGCAATAAGTTGCCATATTAAATAAAAATATCAACTATTTATAATGTATTGCGAAATGTTTTCAGCATGTTTGCTTCCGGTTATGAGCAGTCTGGCCATAGCATTGTTTATGCAAAAAATATTGTAACTTTTCAGAGTTCGATGGTAAAGAATGTTAGCTGAAAGAGGGAGATTGCGCAACAGGGTATTGAGTTTACTGCCTGGCATGCAGCCCTGAACATTAATGGATGCGGCAATTACAGGCAGGAGGTTCAATAGACAGGAGCCCGGACCGGAACCCCGCTAACTGGACAATGCAATTGATGCGGCTACGATAATCATGAAAAAAATTGCTGCAGCTAAAAGCCCCCACCTTAAGTCAATACTGCCTGGCAATTCGTCAGCCATGGCCCCCGGCTTTTCCCCGGAAGATTCTCATACCCGGAAAACGCTGGCCAGAAGCCAGAAGCGGTTTCGCTATGCTTTTTTAACAAGCCCTGACTCCGTCGCCATTATCAAGGCAAAGGACAGGCGCTATACTGATGTCAATGAGATGTTTGGCATCTTTCTCGGATACGCGAAAGAAGATATCATCGGCAAAAAGTTTACTGAAGTACCTGTCTGGCAGGACACCGGGGAACAGAAACTTCTGCTCGAGGCCATTGAGAACAGGGGGCCGGTAATCAACAGGGAGACCGGTTTTGTCGATTCAGAGGGGGTGGTCAAAACAGGGCTGCTCTCTGTCATGATCATGCCCCTGGACCAGGAGCAGCATTTTGTTCTTGCCATACGCAATATTGACGCCCTGCGCCAGGTTGAGCAAGCCCTGGAAAAAAGTGAGGCCCGCTATCGGGAGCTGTTTAACAATATGAGCAGCGGCGTGGCTGTTTTTGAGGCAAAAAATGACGGCACGGAATTTTTTTTCATAGATTTCAACAGTGGGGCGGAGCGTATTGAAAATTTGAAGAAAAAAGAAGTTCTTGGTAAGAATTTCGTAGATGTTATTCCTTCAGTAGAAAAATATGGCTTGCTGGATACCTTCAGAAGGGTTTTCAAAACAGGTAAGCCGGAGTACCATCCCGTGTCGATTTATAAAGACGGCGTCTTGAAAATATGGAAGGAAAATTATGTTTACCGGCTGCCTTCAGGTGAAATTGTTGATGTTTATGATGATATTACGGAACGCAAAATTGCTGAGAGCAAGCTTTTGACACATCAGGAAAAACTGCAATCCCTCGCCTCTGAGTTGTCGCTGGTGGAAGAACGTGAAAGGCGGGCCATTGCCACGGATCTCCATGACCAGATCGGCCAGACACTCTCAGTTATTAGAATGAAATGCTCTGAACTGCGTGCAAGCCTTGACGCTGCCGATGTTGTCACCGAGATTGGTGAAGTCGAGAAACTGGTGAAACAGACAATCGAGGATACGCGTTCCCTTACTTTTGAATTGAGCCCCCCCGTCCTCTATGAACTTGGCCTGGTTGCCGCCCT
>JAWVYE010000040.1:0-8515 GCA_033722905.1 Desulfobulbales bacterium | reverse complement strand
GTTATCGTTTCGGGACGGGATTATCAGCATCGGTGGAGTCCATTTGCTGTATACCCGCAGGAAGCGATAAGCACTCTGCAGATTGTCGAGGGTAATTATTTTAACCCACCATACAACTTCAGCCTCAGAAGTGAGAGCAACGAGAATAGTAGGAAAACGTATTTTCTGGCCTACTGACATCGTGTCGGGATTTTTCAGACCCGGATTGACGGCCAAAACCTTTGCAACATTTTCTTTATTAAAGCTGTATGGCCCGTATATTCTGCGGACCATATCACCAAAGGTTTCATCTTCAATGGCAATGATCTCACCCAGGAATTCGGGGAGGACACCACGGCTTGCTACCACTACCGGTTTAGCCGGCAAACCGATTTCCTGCCGTATCGGCAGGTCAGGGAAGTATACTGTTTCACCAACCTCGAGGCTGTCAGGGTTCTTTAAATGTGTATTTGCAGCCAGGACTTCAGCAGTATAGTCGGGGTTGAAACTGAAAGGCCCGTAAATACCACGGATCAAAGCGCCCAATGTATCCCCGGGCTGGACGGTTAGACTGCCGATCACACCTGGGGACTCTGCCGGCTGCAGGTCACGGTCCAGTTTTTTCGCAACAAGCGATTCTGTTTTTCTGGAAACAACAGCAGGCTTTTCTTTTTGCCTCGTAAAAACAGGGAAAATGATCTCGTCGCCAACCTCAAGGTTATCCGGTTTTTTCAGCTGCGGATTGGCTGCAAGGACCTGTTCAATGAAATGAGGTTTCAAATGTCCCGGACCGTATACTTTTTGGATCATGACCAGAAATGTATCACCGGGCATGACTTTACGCTGCTCTTTAATAGCCGGAGTAACAACAGCGGCTGCCTCTGCAACGGGCTCGGGTTGGGGTAAGACCTCAACCGGTTCCTCGGTGATTTGCTCAACAACAGGCTCCTCTCTAATAACAGGTTGCTCCCTGACCTCTGCCACGGCAACTTGAGGAATTTCCTCGGGAGGTGCTGCCGCAATTTCCTCGGGAGGTACTTCAGTAATCTTTCTGGGAACCGCTCCGGTATCAACTAATTCCGGGGCGGGTAAAGGCGGTTCAACCTGTCTTTCCAGGAGCGTTTTCGGCGGGCTGGCTTCTTTGACGAGTTCCGGCTGCGCGGTTACCGGTTTTGCGATTTCCGGGGCAGGTTCTTTCTCTTGCGGCACCTTTGGTTTTGGTGCGGTAATTTTTTCAGCAACAGGCGCTTTGGTAATTTGCCGAACTTGCGGAGATGTGAGATCTTTTATCTGCTCTGACCACAATCCGAAAACCAGCATCAGAACAATTAAGCTTGCGAGGGAGCCTGCCCGGATCAATTGCAGATGCTTTGCCCGTTTGGGGAAAAGCAGTCTGGCGCAGCGCAGGGTCGTGAACCAGTCTGCCTTTTTACGGTTTTCGATAACCAGTGTCAGCACTATGAAATGGCAGATATCAGTGATTTTTCTCGGTTCACCTTGGGCCAGACGATGAATTGCCCATTGTGAAGGAATGCTGAAGAGCGCAGGCGGCGAACTACTGTCTGCTGCAGCCTGCGTAAGGTGAAACTCTATTATTTCCCTGGTATCTTTGAACCTGAAAGGTTTAATATCTATGGTAAAGACAACACGGTTGTGCAGGCTTTTTATGGATTTGATTCTTTGTTGTAAGGCCTTGGCACCACAGATGACCGTCTGCAACTGCCGCCGGTATTCGGCAAGGTGATCATACAGTTCATTCAAGGCCTGGAGACAGAAATCAGGAAGGGTGTGGCCATTGTCGATCAGGAGGAGAACTGTTTTTTTCTCCTGCTGGCACATTTTATAAAAAAAGCTGTTAAAAGCCTGCTGCAGCTTTTTGCCGTCCGCACTGGGCGGCAGCTTGATTCTTTTATAAGCTCCTGCCAGAGCTGTGACAAATTGCTGCAGGTTGCTGAACTGCGGATTGCTGATCGTCAGAACTATAGTATTTTTGTCAGATTTGAATTTATCAGATAATTGACGTACTAAAGTGCTTTTCCCTGTACCCTCCCTGCCGACCACAACATGCAGTCCACCCCCGAGTCTTATGGAGTGGGTAAGTTTCTCTAAAGAATCACGTATGGGCTGGCTTATAAAAAGATCCTCTCCTGCAGTAGAGGCAAAAGGCTCTTTTTTGCACTGGATACTATTTAGAAAATCCATAGAATAGAAGGTGAAATGATCTTATACCTAAAAAGGCAAGGTTGTCATCGAGTACGAATGTAGCTCGCAGCAATTGTGAAATTTGTGGGTTGCTGCCCCAAAAAAGCCTGGGCAAAGAAACGCACACCATATAATAGCCTTATTATAGTCAGTAAGCAAGTGATTTTATTGTTTTTCAGAGGATTTATTTCGATACTTGAAATGTTGCAGTTGCGGTCTGACTGTTTTTGGACTGGAAGCAGCAGTTTTATAAGTAGAGCAATATGTCAGCCGAGAAGCTGTTTCGCATTGCATGAAGGCTTTGTGCCTGTTATCAATATAAAAATCAAACCGCATGATGCTTGGTATCAATTCATTTTCCAGGATCAGTTAATGAAGATTTTTCTGCATGGACTTGAGAGCAGCAGTCAAGGGGCAAAGGCTACTTTCCTGCGGAGAGTTTTTCCGGATATAACGGTTCCGGATTTTAAGGGCAGCCTGGCTGAACGTATGGCATCGCTGCGAACTATTCTGGCAGGGGAGAAAAATATAAAAATCATCGGATCAAGTTTTGGCGGGCTGATGGCCACGATTTTTGCCATGGAGAACCGGGAGACGGTTGCGCGGCTTGTACTCCTGGCACCGGCTTTAAATTTTCCGGAATTTTCATCGTATGCCATACAACCTGTAGAGATTCCAACCTGGTTGATTATTGGCAGCAATGATGTTGTCACCCCCGCAGAAAGGGTTTTGCCCAGGGCCAGAAAGATTTTTACGACGCTTCATTATCATGAAGTGGCTGATGATCATCTGCTGGCAAAGACCTTCAGGAATATAGCCTGGAAATCAATATTAGGTGCATAAGTAGATGCACTTTTAAGAATATTACCTTTATGGCCGGTATGAATGACTTTGACTTTGATGCTCCTTTGGAGAGACGCCATACGGCAAGTCTCAAGTGGGACAGATATGGCAGTCGGGATATCATTCCTCTTTGGGTCGCTGATATGGACTTCAGGTCCCCGCCTGCCGTCATGCATGCCCTTGCTAATAGGGTGGAACATGGGGTTTTCGGCTATGGAACCGCACCCGGCAATCTAACCGAATTGGTCTGCAGCATTCTGGCCAGTAAATATAAATGGCAGGTTGTGCCTGAACATATTGTCTGGCTCCCCGGCCTTGTATGCGGGCTTAATCTTGCCTGCAGGGCTTTCGGTTCAGAGCATGATGATATCCTGACCATGGTGCCTGTTTATCCTCCTTTTTTATCAGCACCCAAAAACTCGGGACAGGGACTGATCACTGTGCCCCTGGAATCGGCTGATAATAGATGGAACATTAATTTTACAGAGCTCGAAAGGAAAATCAGCCGTAAAACCAAACTGATATTATTCTGTAACCCGCATAATCCTGTGGGGCGGGTCTTCAGCCGGCAGGAACTTGAAAAAATCGTTACACTGTGCAACAGGCACGATATTATAATCTGCTCGGATGAAATTCATTGTGATCTCATTCTGGATCCAGAGAAAAAACATATCCCCACCGCAACCATAAGTGCAGAAGCAGCAGCCCGCACCATTACGTTAATGGCGCCCAGTAAAACCTTTAATATCCCGGGCCTCGGCTGTTCGTTCGCCGTTATCACAAACCGGCGGCTGCGCCTTAAATTCTATCAGGCCATGGCCGGTATAGTTCCCGAGGTAAATATACTTGGTTTTACTGCAGCAGAGGCAGCGTATCATGACGGCTGGGACTGGCTCGACGCTTTACTTGCATATCTCAGGGATAACCGCCGCCTGGTGGAAAAAGAAATCGGGGCCATGGAGAATCTTTTCATGCACCATGTTGAGGCCACATATCTTGCATGGATTGATGCCCGCAGGATTGATAAAAAATTTCCCGGCCGTTTTTTTGAAGCATTCGGTGTCGGCCTCTCAGATGGATGTGAGTTCGGCTCTCCCGGTTTTGTCCGTTTGAATTTCGGCTGTCCCCGGTCGCTCCTGCAGGAGGCCCTGCAAAGGATAAAACAAGCAATGCAAAGCAAATAATGATAAGGAGTTTCCATTATGCATGAAAATATTTGTGTCCGCACAAATCAACGTGAGGAGCTGGTTGATATTACAGAGCAGGTCCAGGAGGCAGTTGCCCGTACCAGGATTGAAAACGGTCTGGCAGCCCTTTATGTGCAGGGGGCCACCGCAGCCCTGATGATCCAGGAAAACTGGGATGAGAGTGTACAGACCGATGTGCTGAATCTGCTGCGCAAGATTATTCCAAGGGGGGTATGGCTGCATGACCGGCAGGACGGAAACGGCGACGCCCATTTAAAGGCCGGCCTTGTCGGGCCCTCCGAGTCAGTACCGGTTATTGACTCCCGGCTGGGTCTTTCCCGCTGGCAGAATATTTTTCTCTGCGAGTTTGACGGTCCCCGCCAGGAGCGGCAGGTGGTGTGTACGATTATTGGGGACAAATTACAAACTTAGCACTTTATCCTTCTCTTATCATTGCACATTTTTCGTTGTGCTGCGGTAAAAAAATTCTGACTTTGTTGATACGTTATTTTTTTACCCCTGCATTACGCTGGCCATAAAAAGCGCGGCCCATTATCCGGAGACAATGGACCGCGCCAGGGGGGAGAAACTGGTCAGAAGACTAAGATATTTATTTTTCTGTTACCTCCAGGCTGGAGTCGGCGGCTACCTGGACAACAGCATCCAGGTATCTCGCCTTGTATCCATTATCTGTTAGAGTTTTATAAGCCATAGCGGCCAGAATTCCTGTATTGCAGTGAATGATGATCTCTTTGTCCCTTGGTATTTCAGCAAGCCTGTCAGCAAGCTGTGCCTGCGGTATGTCGAGAGCTCCCTTGACATATCCCTCCATGCCGCTGTCACGCACATCGAGAATGAGAGTATCCTGCAAATTTCCTGCTGCTGCTTTCTTGAACTCTTCAATGGATATCTCTCCGGGTTTGAGTTTTTTGACATAAACAATGTCTGAGCCTGGATCACCGGAGAAAAATTTGCCGTCCCAGGCTTTGGCACCACCTTTCAGGACGGTGGTGTTCTTATAGCCCCAGCCGCGTACAAGTGCAAATACCTCTGCAGAAGCCTGCTCAGCGTTATACAGTATGATCGGCGCTGACTTCTTTTTCGGGAATGAATCTTTTGCGGCGGCAAGCTCAGCCTCAGGGATGGAAACCGCCCCCTTGATATGGCCGATGGTCGCCTGCTCTTTTGAGCGAAGATCTACAAGTACATATGCCTCGTCGTCGTTGATCATCTTTTTGAGGCCGTTTATTTCAGAGACAACTACGCCGTTATCTTTTTTCCAACCGGGAATACCTGAACTGAGAACCTTGACATTGGTGTAACCGAGTTCTTCCGCCTCACGGGCAGAGAAAGGGCTCAGGGTTCAGGTGGGCCCTCCACAGTAAAAGATAAGAAGCCTGTCCTTGTCCTGGGGCAGAACAGCAGCATATTTTTCCTGGAACTTGCCATATGGTAAAGAAACAGCGCTGGGAATGTGACCGCTGAGATACGCACCCGCTGGTCTGGCATCAATCAGTGTATATTTGCCTTGCCGGGGTCCCATGGCAACAAGTTTCTTCACTTCAGCATTGGTGATCTTCTGATGTTCAGGAACCTTATAGGGTTGTTTGACTGAAATTTCGGTGGCAAGGGGTTTTGCTTCACTTCCGGAAAAACTGACAAGAATTTCCTTCTTTGCCGGAAGCTTGGTGATTTCATCAGCACCAGCTGTTTCTGCGCCCTTGACAACTTTTGTGTCAGCATCGTAGTTGATGACCCAGACAAGTTTGCCAACCTTTACCTGCAGGGTATTAAATTCCTGGGAGACAGTTCCAAGGTTTCCCCGGATTGCATCGGGTCTGGCTGTGTGGCAATTTTTACAGCCGCCGGCAATTGTCGGTTTGCCCGCTTCTGAAACCCCTGCTGAACAGAATGTCCCTGCAATGAGAGCTGCCAGAAGCAGGGACGTTTTATTTTTTTTAAGCATCTTTTTCACCTCATTTTTTTTATTTAATAATCCTGGCCAACCCATTATTAACGGTTGCAGTGATTAAAATAGCAAAAGATGTGCCACTGGGTTCTGCGCTGTGATGTTACCCGGTAAAAAGATAAAATCAGAAATACTCCGGGCTGAAAAAGTATGAATGGAGCAAGGCTAACTTCTCGATTTTATATGGGAAAGGAGTCTCCGGAAAGAGAGGGACCGGCGCAGCGGGACTATATTAGATATTTTTTAAAAAGAAAAAAATATCTGTATTTGTTCTTATGTTAACACCAGAAACATGTTAATGTGTTAACAGGTTAACGTTAAGTTAACATTAAATGCCGGGCTGGAGACTCTGCGAAGGGGTTTTTATCAGCAGAGGGATAACGCCCTTTTTGTCAAAGGAATAACGCTTGGCAAGTAAGCGGCTCCCTCCTACACCGATTGAACCCTTCATAGTAAAAGCGACATCTTTTTTATCGGAAATTTTGTTGAAGAGCTTGACAATGTCCCAATAGGCGCTGGAGAGACGTAATGATAAGTGGCCGTATTCCTGGGCCGATATTGTTTGACTCAGGATGTTTTTGCCGGTGAAGACCTTTATGCCTTCCAGAAACAAGGTGTAATCCACTCCCTGGATCTTAAGAGCTTTTTCATTGGGATTAAATACCCTGAGGTCTGCCAGCAGGTTAACATGGCTGAGAGTTACATCCTGAACATCAACCCGCATGAGATTGACTTCAGGGGGCACAACATTCATTGTGCTGCATGAACAGACCATTATTGCAGGAAGCAGTAAAACAAGTGAAACGAACCAATTGAACCTGTTTGTCGATTTGGTCATGGCAGACTCCTTTTGAAAAAGTAAGGGCGCACCTGGCACCAATGCAGATTTATGGAGATGGTTGATTATTTGATAACTTTAACCAAAATTGGTAAATAAAAAAAAGATTATTTGCGAAATGCAAAATAAACACAAAACGCGATAAAAAATCACAATCCCGACGAGTTTATTGACATAACGGCAGTTTTATATGAGGCTGGACACAGACACAGGTAATTTTAAAAGTCGGCGCAACAGGAAAAGAATCATGGAAAAATTTTGTAAGGTGACACTCTGCTTGGTTATTGTAATGGGCATATTTCTGCCGCAGAAACTATTTGCAGAATCTGTCCTGCAGATCAGTAGCGGCCCCGGTGTGAGTATCTGGTTGAATAAGAATTTCATCGGTAAAACAACCAGTGCACAAAATGGCTTGCTTATTACTGATCTGGATCCGGGAGAGTATGCCCTGCGAGCCTCGATGCCAGGGTATGATGATGTGGAAACAGTGATAACAGTCTCAAACTATCAGACCATAGAGTGGCGTATCACTCTTGCCGAACCGGTCTTGCGGGTTGAGGATAGTGTCCGGCGCATTGAAAGTGCAATGATCCGGTCGAAACCGACAGGCACCATTGTTCTGCAAAGCCTTCCCCTCAGCACGCAAATCTTTTTTGACGGCAAGGCCATCGGCCCGGGGGACAAAAAACTTACCCATGTGCCTGCCGCCGAGCATACGGTTACTTTTGTTTTGCAGAAGCAGGAACTGGCTGACAAAATTTTATTAAAGGAGGACGAGGCCGTCCTGCTGAAAGCAGATTTTACCTCTGGGAAGGTAGTCAGGGAGACGGCGCAAACCGACACAAAGCTGGGGCCGGTTGTTATAAAGATGCAGACTTCAAGAAAGAAAAAACCTGCTCTGTTTCCCCACAGAAAACACCAGCAGATGTATGGTTGTGAAGAATGCCACCACGGTATGGACAGTGAGGGAAACCAGGTGCCATACATTGAAGGCATGGCAATCCAGCATTGCGTCACATGCCATAACCCGACGATGAAGAATAAAAAGTTGTCCAGTCTGACACAGGCGGCCCACGCCAGGTGTAAGGGATGCCACAAGAAAGTAGTGGCGGAATCAGGAAAAGCAGGTCCCATAGGTAAGTGCAGCGGCTGCCATATAGATGAAAAGGATAACTAAATTGTGCTGATTCATTGACGGGAGTTGCGTAATATGTAATTAAGCGTTACAGAAAACCGGACCCGGATGAATACAAAACTGAACGCCAGGAAATACCCTGGAGATAATTTGGAGAGCAGTATGTCTGACAGCAACCGCAGAATAGAAGAACGAGCACCTGTAGATTTTCAGGTTGATTATATCAAGGAGGGGGACTATGTCCTTTCTTTCAGTAAGAATATATCCCTCGGCGGTATGTTCATCTGCACCCCGGATCCGCCGGAGCCCGGCAGTAATCTCAAGCTTATTTTTCCCGTTGAGGAATTTTATCAGACCGAGGT
>JAWVYE010000039.1:0-8631 GCA_033722905.1 Desulfobulbales bacterium | reverse complement strand
GGTTTGCATATCCACAGGACAGTTGATCCTTTTAGGTAATATACACGGGGTTAAATCAGTTATTTGTTTTTGGTTTTTTTTTGAGTGTTACGGCCTGAATCATCCATAAATAGAGCATATTCTCTATCTGGAGCCTACTGTTGCATGCTCTGAATTATTAGTTTGGGGGAAGCAACAGGTCATATTCCTTCGGCAAGAAAAAAAATATCTTCAATTATATTGAATAAAGAGTTCCCACTTTTTGCAAATTTACATTTTTTTAATGCTGAGGTCTGCTTTCTTTGCCGGTTTTTTTGTGATGCCGCTTGGGGATGATGGTTTGTCATCCGCCTCATTTCTGATTGCTGAACTCTGCGTTCAGCACCACAGCATTTTGTGTTAAGATTTTTAGTTCGTTAAGTTTTTTTATAGACTTGATGCATTTAAACATACAGCGGTAGTTTTTATTTTAAATATATTCAATTGACAGTCAGCCGGGATATTAATTATAGGTTAGTTACAGGCATTAAAAAATGGCTTGATCAAATAAATATGATCTACAGGCTTATATCAAAATTGCTGCCGCAATATTTGGAATGTTTGCGGTTTCGTGTCCATGTCGGCGGCTTCAGGATTTTATGCTTCAATATATAAACCAGAAACTCTTTACATAAACAGTATATAGTTCAACTTTTACGGGCTTTAAAAAATACTCCTGTCTGCTTCAAATTAATTGCAGGATGAGTGCATGGAAACAAGAAACAATAATCCCGGACAGCCACAAAAAGGAGACAGGCGAAAAGCTATAAGCCGAAGGGTAATTGGAGACAGGAGAGATGCAGATGACAGGCGAAGCGCAAGAGACAGGCGTTTTGGCTGGGGTAAAATAAATGATCATCTGCTGCGGGGAGCGCAGGCTGCAACAGCTTCCATTGTCTTTCAATTCAGTCGACCATTTACAATTATCATCGGCTACGTTGACCTTTTGTTAGCCAGCACCAAGGAAGAATATACAAAAAAAAAACTTATAATTGTTAAAGAACAATTACAGATTATAGCAGAGATACTTGATGACTTCAGAGAAGTCGACAGCTTTAATACTAAAGATTTTGACGGTTTGGAAATACTGGATACAAGCAAACCGCCGGAAGTAGAACAGGATGAGCTGGATCGTAACATATCATAAACCGACATCTATTCTGCATCAGGTATTTCCGTGTTAAACTTGATTAACATGGATATTTTGCTGTTTGACAGCAAAAAAGACCAGTCAGTGATGTTGGAGGAAATCCTTAAACGTATCGGTTGTAAAGTTGCTTCGGTGGGAAAGGAACATGAATGCTTTGCAAAACTTATCAGCCATGGATACGACCTGGTGATATTTGATCATGATATTCCAGGGCTCGATGTTACTGAATTTGTTACCCAGGTTGAAAAAATTGATCGACGCATGTCAGTTGCAATGATGGTAACACTACCAAGCAGATTTTATGAGGACAAATACGGCTGTTCAGGAATAGATTTTCTTGTTTTCAAGCCATTTGGTTACAATGAGATTTTATCGCTGGTGCGGAATGCTTTTCAATATTCTTTAAAATTAAAAAAGGCGTCCTGAAACAGTGGGAATGGATATACGGTTAATCTGTATTTGATTTGTTAAACAACAACTAACGGTTGCATAAAAAAGCAGCTTATATATTTTAATAAATTTTATAATGGTAAACAACATACCAGGGAGGAAAACATGACCCAAAAAGCTAAAAAAAATATCGGCATAAAAGATTCAATCTCAAAGCTTTTTATTCTAAGAGATTCATGCACCGGCACCTGCATTACCCATAAAGATACCCCCAATATTATATGGTTTGAAGGAGCGGCGGTTTTGCTTCACCAGGGTGTTGAAAAGCTTAAGGCGGCACAGCATAAAATCGATAGCGGCGATGAGGACGCCAGCAAACATTTTTGCGACAATGTGAAGGGCATCCTTTCAAAATTGATTGTTTTGAAAAATTCATGCCGTGGTGTCTCGCTTTTAGATGAGTCCGAAGAAAACATCAACTGGTATGAGGGCGCTGAATCAATAATCTGTGAAGTGATTGACCAACTGCAAAAGGCAATTCAGATTAGTGAAACCGGAACTGACGTTGCCCCGGCTGCCGGCAGCGGTGAAAGTAAAGAGAGTGCCCCGGCTGCTGCAGCGGATGAATCCGAGTCCGTGGAAAAGGTTGAGGAAAGAGAGTCGGATGCAGATGCCAGTGAAGCTGAAAAGCAAGCGGCCGCAGGCTGATATAAGTATGCCATAACTGGTAACTCTGAATTTACAGGTTATGCAGGTGAAATATTTCCTGGAAATTTCATGCTGCCATGACAGCCTTTTAGGTTTGTCTTGATATCCTCGTTGTCCCCCATAATTTTTACGCAGCCGGATTGTACCGTTCAGTGGGGCAGGTGCGATGATAAAACAAATAGGGAAGAGCATAGTGCCCCTCCCTTTAACCTTGCGATAAACAGATTACCTGTTCCCGCATCCCTTCTTTTATTCCATCTGCATTCAGGATACATCTGGCATTCGTCTATATTTGTATAGTCGGAGCAGTTTATCATCTCCTGGCAATCGATGTCCACTGCATCAGTGTCACCGACGCCGTCATTGTCCATTCGGAGAATTTGCTGGATTTGCATTTCCACTGGACGTTTATGTCTGCAGAAAATAGATTTGACGTACGTTTTTTCTTACATACGGCGGATTGGTCATACCTAATCCGCCCTACATCTCTGGATTCCCGCTTTCGCGGGAATGACGGTATCGAGGGGGTTGTCATCCTCGCGAAAGCGGGGATCCAGTAACGACGTCGTTTGAGCTAAGCCTTACGAATCCTTGCCATTGTTTTGATTTTATGATTACAGACAAATAACTAAAATAACTAGAGAAAAAAGGTTTTATTGCGTATGGCTTGCCACAATATTGAGTTTGTCATTTTCAAGTTTGGTAAACATTGCCAGTGCTCATGTTGACCATACTGGTATAACAACAAATATGCTTTAGACGGTTATTTGATGGGGAGATATGAGACCAGCAAGTTTGGAAATAAAAGTAGCAATCAGGAAATCACACCCACTCTTTTTGCCAGTTTTTCAAGGCATCCAGAGCCCGCTTGGCGTATTTTTCACCCCGGAATTTCTTAGGTGTTTTCTGCTGCAGTCCCGGAAAGAGGCCGAAAGTGATATTGCTCGGTTGAAACCGCCTGGGGTCAGTTGCCGTAAGATGATTGATGAGAGCGCCGTGCGCTGTTTCGACCTGATGAATAACAGGTTTTTTGCCGAAGACCAGGCGGGCGCCGTTTATACCGGCAAGCAAGCCGATAGCCGTTGATTCAACATAGCCCTCTACACCGGTTATCTGCCCGGCCATCAGGATATCCGGCCGCTTTTTTAACTGCAGGCTGGGCAGCAGGATTTCAGGACCGCATATGAATGTATTGCGATGAATGGATCCGAACCGGCTGAATGCAGCCTGCTCGAGGCCGGGAATCAGCCTGAAAACCCTTTTCTGCTCCCCATAGGTAAGTTTGGTTTGAAACCCCACCATGTTGTAATGGGTAGCCTCTTTATTTTCCAGGCGCAGCTGGACTACAGCATGCGGCACCCTGCCTGTGTGCGGATCAGTCAGCCCCACCGGCTTCATGGGGCCAAAGCGCAGAGTATCCGGTCCGCGTTCCAGCATGACCTCAATGGGCAGGCAGCCTTCGAAATATTTCAGTTTTTCAAAACTTCTGAGCTCCACCTTTTCTGCCCGGGCAAGTTCGGTAATAAAATTATCATATTGCCGTTTATCCATGGGACAGTTGAGGTAATCGCCCGGCCCGTCATCATAGCGGGAAGCCTGGAAGACAATATCCATGTTCAGTGAGTCGGCTTCAATAATCGGCGCAATAGCATCATAAAAGGCAAGGTTTTCCTTGCCGGTAAGTTGTCCCAGCGATTCCGCCAGAGCATCGGAAGTAAGGGGTCCGGTGGCAAGAATCGCTGCACAGGAATCAGGCAACTCGGCAGGAATTTCCCTGGTTTCTTCCCTCTGGAGAGAAATGCGGTCATGGGACTCAATTTTTTTTGTTATATAGCGGGCAAACTCTTCCCGGTCGACGGCCAGGGCCTTGCCGGCAGGTACCTTTGTCTGATCTGCAGCCGCCATGATCAGGGATCCCATGGAACGCATTTCCTGTTTTAACAGTCCAACTGCTGAGGTTACATCATCTGAACGCAGGGAGTTGCTGCAGACCAGTTCGCCCAGTAAGGGAGAATGATGGGCCGGGCTGAACACCCGGGGTTTCATTTCATGGAGAACAACCCGGCATCCCAAACCGGCAGCCTGCCAGGCTGCTTCGCTTCCGGCCAGTCCACCGCCGATGATTATGAGTTTGCTATCCAATTGAATGGCCGGGATACATTAAAATTTTCAAAATTCCTGTTTTCAAGTGCGATGAAACCATTTTTTTATGTCTGCAGGTGAAAACATCCGCACAACGGGCCTGCCATGTGGACAATGGGTAAAGGCCTTACTCTTTTGCATGAGTTTAAGGAGTTCCTGTATTTCCACAGAGCTCAGGTTTTGCCCGGCCTTGACGGCGGCTTTGCAGGCCATTGACGCGAGTATGTCATCCAGCCTGGTAGCATCAGCCTGCTTGCTTCCCTTATCCTGGCCGTATTCGGGCCTGGAAAACTCCATGAGGATTCCCGTAAGGATTTCTTCAGGATCCAGGTGACTGATGGCCGCAGGGACTGCCTTTAATATAAAGGTGCTGCCGCCGAACTCTTCCACATCAAGGCCCAGTTGCTGCACCTGTTCCATGTTGCTTTCCAGGACGGCTGTATATTCCGGGGTCAACTCCAACATTTTGGGAAACAACAGTTTCTGGCTGGCCATCTCGCCGGCGGCAAACTGCTTCTTGAGATTTTCAAAAAGGACCCTCTCGTGGACAGCATGCTGGTCTATGACAACCAGGTGGGTCTCATTTGCCCTTCTTGCCTGGCACAGCAGATAAAGGTCCATGAACTGCCCGATGGGTTCAAGGGTCTCCGGAACCATGGTGTTCGCATCAGTTGCTTGGCTAAAGGGCGCTGCCGGTTCAGCCGTGGCAATATTTTTCAAGTTTTCCGGAGATGAGAAGGGTGTCCTCCTGCTTTCTGGAGAGGCTGTATCCGCTCCATGATCAGAGAGTAAATTCCGTGCCGGGGATGTTTCAGGAGAGGGCTTCCAGAACAGGTCGACATCTTGGCTTTTGGTCCTTGGCTTCTTCGCAGGGAAACGCTGTTGCTGCCGGCCTTCATCCTTTTCGAGATTAGCGCCGAAGAGCTCGAGTTTTGCTGACTGCTGGTAAGTAGCCATGCTCGACCGGACTGTGGCAACAATTTTCGCATGGATGCGGTTAGGCTGCTGGAAACGGATTTCCTGTTTTGTGGGGTGGACGTTCACGTCAACCTCTCCGTGGGGAACGGTGACAAAAACCGCTCCCGCTGCCGTACGTCCTTTCATAAGGTAACCGGCAAGTCCTTCATTAACCGCATGGGCCATCATTCTGTCCTTGACCGCCCTGCCGTTGACAAAGAGCCTGAGCTTGGCTGTAGCGGCAAAAGACTGCTCAGGCGGGAGCAGAAAACCATCGACGCCGAATCCATCATCAACATTGGCTGCGCCACCTGTAAACTCCAGGGAAATCAGGGGGCCTGGTCCGTTACCCATGAAAATTGATCTAACCCTGTCCTCCAGGGAATCAGGCCCAGCGCTAAAGTCATGAATCCTCCTGTTGTCTACGGTGTAGGTAAGGCCGAGCCGCCAATAGGCCAGGGAGTAGCTCTTTATGACTTCTTCTATGTGAAAGAGCTCTGTACGTCCACTTTTTAGAAATTTCTTCCGGGCCGGCACGTTGCCGAAAAGGTCCTTAATTTCGATAACAGTACCTTTATTGCAGCCGGTTTCATGGACCTTCAGTACTTTACCGTAGCGAACTTCAATACGCGTACCCAGGGCATCATTTTCGGTGCGTGAGGTAATGGACATTCTGGCAACGGATGCTATGCTCGGCATGGCCTCGCCCCTGAAACCAAGGCTGCGGATAGCTGCCAGCCTGTTGCTGTCATCAGTGCTTTCTGCCAATTTGCTCGTGGCATGACGTTCCAGACACAGAAGTACATCATCACCATCCATACCGGTGCCGTCATCAATTACTCTTATCAGCTTGGTGCCGCTGCCTGCCACTTCTATGCTTACCCGGCGGGCATCCGCATCAATGGAATTTTCCAGCAGCTCCTTGACCACCGAGGCGGGTCGTTCTATCACTTCACCGGCAGCTATCTGATTGGCTAAGTGTTCGGAAAGAATTTTAATTTTTGACAAGGGTATCTCCGGTGCAAAGGAAATGATTGTTAATTGTCTTCTCGTTCCGCATGATGTAAATAAACCGCAGCGCCATAAATTACACCACAAATTTTCTCTGGACAAGTTCACTTATTAATGGCTAAGGAAAAACCACAGCATACCGGAAGCAAAAAAAAATTTGCGTCTAAAGGAAAGTTTCCTGCCAGGAAGAAAAAAGCCGGCAGCCGCGGCAAAAGGCAAAAGGTGTGGAATCATGTCCACTGCTATTATTTTCTCCTCGGCATAAGTTTTTTGCTCACACTGTTTATCAGCCTGACTCTGTATCTATTTGTCCTGCTCGATGTCCCCAATATAAAATCCATCAGGGATTATGAACCCCAAATGACAACTCTGGTACTTGCCGCTAATGGTGAGGTTGTCGAGGAAATTTTTACGGAGAACCGTCGTGTGGTGCCAATGGAAATGATACCTGACCTTTTAGCCAAGGCGTTTGTCGCTGCCGAGGATGCTCATTTTTACGAACATCCCGGGGTAGACGCCTGGTCAATCTTCAGGGCTCTTTTTCATAATCTGCGCGCCGGCAGAAGGGCCCAGGGCGGGAGTACCATCACCCAGCAGGTGACCCGGTCTCTTCTGCTTTCGCGGAAAAAGTTATATTCCCGCAAGCTAAAGGAAGCAATACTTGCCTACCGCATTGATTCGGTCATGGATAAGAACGAAATACTCTATATCTATCTTAATCAGATTTACCTTGGCCAGGGGGCATATGGCGTGGAAGCGGCAGCCAGGACCTATTTCAATAAAGGAGTTGCAAGTCTGAGCCTGGGCCAGATGGCGTTACTGGCAGGCCTGCCCCAGGCTCCCAGCCGCTATTCACCCTTTAAAAACAGAGAAATTGCCAGAAAACGCCAGGCCTATGTACTCAACAGGATGGCGGAGGAAGGTTTTATAACGCCGGCAGCTGCCAGGAACGCCTTTAAGGAGCCTTTAAACCTCAAGAGCCTGCATGACGACTTTTCCAGCCGGGGTTATTATATACAGCAGGTCAGCAATTACGTGCGCAGCAGGTATGGGCAGGAAACCCTGGCCAGCGGCGGTCTTACGATTTACACCTGTCTGGACCGGGATATACAGGACAGGGCCGTGGCTTCCATTCACAGGGGTGTTGCCGCTTTAGCAGGCAGTCAGCGTCAGCAGGACGGGGAAAACCCCCAGGCCGCCATGATCGTCATGGAAACAGCAACCGGCAAGGTCCGGGCGGTGGTGGGTGGTATTGATTTTACCGCCAGCCAGTATGACAGGTCTATCCAGGCCAGGCGGCAGCCGGGATCTGCCTTTAAGCCCGTCGTGTACAGTGCGGCGCTGGAAAGGGGGGTCAGGCCTGATTCAGTTTTTATTGACGAACCTTTGACTCTGGCAGGAGCGACCCGGGGCAGGGCATGGAAGCCGAAAAATTTTGACAACCGTTACCATGGGCCGACAACTCTGAGGGCGGGACTTGTTCATTCAAGCAACATTGTAGCCATAAAGCTTATGATGGAGGTAGGAGCCGGCAGAGTTATCAATATGGCCAGAGCCCTTGGCATTCGTTCAGATTTGACACCAGACCTTACTCTGGCACTGGGGTCCTCCGGAATATCTCTTCTGGAAATGACCGGAGCATATAGTGCTTTTGCCAACCAAGGCAATTACAGACCGCCTGTATTCATAGAAAAAATTGTTGACCGGCACGGGAGAATCCTCGAAGAAAATTCTCCCGGCAAGACCAGGGCCATGTCGGAAAAAACCGCGGCCCGGATTCATTCCATGCTGCAGGAGGTCATAACGCAAGGTACGGGCAGACAGGCCCGGGGGTTGAAGAGTGCCGCCGCCGGCAAGACCGGGACCACGGACAACAACATGGATGCCTGGTTTATTGGCTACACGAAAAAATTTCTAGCCGGGGTCTGGGTCGGGCATGACAGGAAAAAATCTCTGGGAAAAAAAGCTTCCGGCGGCCAGGTCGCCGCCCCGATCTGGCTCGATTTTATGAAACAGGCCGGACAGTAGCTCAATGAAAGCAGGGGAAACTCCTGTCTGCCGCTTTTTATTGTGCAGGCATGTATTGAGGCAGGATTTTAAAAGTTAATTTTTCTGCGTTTTCTTTCCCGGAATACAATTTTAATGGGGGTCATATCCAGTCCCAGATTTTTCCTGAAGGTGTTGACCAGGTAGCGGTGATACGAGAAATGAATATCCTTGGGATAGTTGGCGACTATGGCAAACGTGGGGGGCTG